>NZ_JBLYIG010000424.1:0-3202 GCF_049222245.1 Nitrospira sp. BLG_2
GCACTTGGCCGGTCAGATTGCTGGCCATCGCATTGACGCTGTCGGTCAGGTCCTTCCACACACCGCTCACGTCGCCCACTTGCGCCTGGCCGCCCAACTTGCCTTCCGTCCCCACTTCTCGCGCGACTCGGGTGACTTCCGCGGCAAAGCTGCGCAATTGATCCACCATCGTATTGATGGTGTCCTTGAGTTGGAGGATCTCCCCGCGCACGTCGACCGTGATCTTTTTCGACAGGTCACCGTTCGCCACCGCGGTGGTCACATCGGCGATATTGCGCACCTGGCCGGTCAGATTGCTGGCCATCGCATTGACGCTGTCGGTCAGATCCTTCCAGGTACCGGCGACGCCCGGCACGACCGCTTGCCCGCCCAGCTTGCCTTCCGTCCCCACTTCCCGCGCCACCCGCGTGACTTCCGATCCGAAGCTCCGCAGCTGATCCACCATCGTGTTGATCGCTTCTTTGAGCTGGAGAATCTCTCCGCGCACGTCGGCGGTGATTTTCTTGGATAGATCGCCGTTCGCCACCGCAATTGTGACGTCCGCAATGTTCCGCACCTGATTGGTGAGGTTGCTCGCCATGGAATTGACGTTTTCCGTCAAGTCTTTCCACGTGCCGGCGACACCCGGCACGACCGCCTGCCCGCCCAACTTCCCTTCCGTCCCCACTTCCCGCGCCACGCGAGTGACTTCCGCGGCGAAGGCATCGAGCTGACGGACCATTTCATTGACGGTTCTGGCGGTCTTGAGAAATTCACCTTTAAGGAGATGATCTTCCGTTTCGAGCGCGACGATTTGTGTCAGATCTCCCTTTGCCACTCCGCCGATCACTCGAGCCATGTCGTTCATGGGACGAACGAGATCGTTGATAAGGCCATTGAATGCTTCGATTTCAGATTTCCAGGCTCCGGTCGCATCCGGGATCGATACACGCTCGGAAAGGCGCCCTTTCTTGCCCACGGCGTGACTGACTCGTTTGATCTCCTCGATGATTTTGCCGTTTTGCTCAATGATGACATTCAATTCGTCGGCTATCTTGCCGCCGATCCCGGTCCACTCGACGGGAACCTGCACGGTGAAATCCCCTCTCCTGACCGACTTCAAAACCCTCAACAGCTCTCGCGGATCAAGCTCCGCATCGCCGCGAGATCCGTTCTTCAGCAACCTCTTGCTCTTCAACGGCATTCTGCTTCTCCTGGGTGCCCGGTAGCGACGAATGAATTATCGAGGCGAACGCACCCGTGCTGTCAGCCGGAGCATCCGCGGCTTATAGGCGTTTAGAAGATGGAATGGTACTAGAATGACCCCTAGTGCCTCAACCGCCGAACGGGAGTGTACCTTATAGGCCCGATTGGTTCCGGCCGGCTGTTGCCCATGCCATTTCTAGGGTATTCACCCGTATGATCCGTGCATGGGCGGAGTATAGTCGAGATAGGCGCTTGTAATGGAAATATTGTGAACACATAGCGGAAACGTTATGAGACACAATCTAGACATTGCAAGGCCTTAGAAGCTCCGCTTTCGAAAGAACGCGGAGCTTTTTGCGGTCGACGAAGCCTTTGCCGGATAGCGGTACCACTTGTCTTGAATGCGCCGCATCCCAGGCAGACGGAACGCCCGTCGCCCGATCCCTATCCGCTGGAAATAACCCAACTTTTCGAGAATCATGAACGAACGTGAACGGAGTCTCTGGTACAAGAACGCCGTCTTCTACGGTCTCGATGTGGCGACATTTCAAGACTCCAACGGGGACGGGATCGGCGATTTTCCGGGCTTGATCAGCCGATTGGATTACTTAGCCGATCTCGGGGTGACGTGTCTGTGGCTGTTACCCTTTTTCCCCTCTCCCAATCGCGACAACGGATATGACATCACCGAGTATTTCGGCGTCGATCCGAGACTCGGGACGTTCGACGAATTCCGGCTATTCGTGCGCCAGGCCGGGGAACGGGGAATTCGCGTATTGATCGATCTCGTCATGGACCATACCTCCGACGAACACCCTTGGTTCCGGGCCGCCCGGCAGGATCCGGCGTCCCGATATCGACGCTACTACACGTGGACGAATAGTCCCCCGCCTGTTGAGCCGGGAAAAGGCAACATCTTCCCCGACCAAGAATCTTCGGTGTGGACCTTCGATGAGATCGCCGGTCAATACTATTACCATCGCTTTTATCATTTCGAGCCGGATTTGGACGTGATGTGTCCGGACGTGCGGGACGAGATCAAACGCGTCATCGATTTTTGGCTCTCGTTCGGCATCTCAGGGTTCCGCGTGGACGCCGTGTCTCACATGATCGAATCCCCCATCCCTATCGCCGACCCTGACTTGATGCACGATCCCCATCGAGTGCTGCGCGATCTGCGGTCATTCGCGTCCTCCCGCAGAGCCGATGTGGCGTTGCTCGGCGAAGCGGACGTGAGACCGGAGGAGCTGGCGGCTTTTTTCGGTGGAGGGGCGGAATTGCACTTATTGTACAATTTTTTCTTGGATAATTTGTTGTTTCTTTCATTCGCGACCGGCCGTGCCGAACCGATCGAGCGGGCGCTTCGCCTCTCCCCTGCCGTTCCCGACGAATGTCAGTGGGTCAATTTCTTGCGCAATCTCGATGAACTGGACCTCGAACGGTTGACCGACGAGGAACGCGAACAGGTCTACGATGCCTTTGCGCCCGAGCGGGAAATGCGGATCTTCGGTCGTGGCATCCGCAGACGTCTTGCTCCGATGCTGAACGATCCCCGCAGAGTCCATATGGCATTGAGTCTCTTATTTTCATTGCCGGGGACGCCGATGTTGGTCTACGGAGATGAGATCGGCATGGGCGAAAACCTGTCGTTGGACGGCCGCCATGCGGTGCGTACACCGATGCAATGGTCCTCGGCACGCCATGCGGGTTTTTCCACCGCCGCCCAACGGGATTTGACGGCGCCTGTCGTGACCGACGGACAGTTCAGTTATCGGCGCATCAATGTCGGCGCGCAAGCCGCGGACCCGGACTCAACCTTGAACGTCGTGAAACGGCTCGTCCGGATTAGACGCCAATGCCCGGAATGGGGATGGGGAACGTGCCGGACGCTGACGACCGGAGAGCCCGGTATTTTGGCCCACTCTTGCGAATGGAAGGGTCAGTGTTTGATCGCGGTTCACAATCTGACCGATAAACCGGGGTCGATCCGTCTCGACCGCGCGCCGGGAACGGCCCT
>NZ_JBLYIG010000425.1:0-3020 GCF_049222245.1 Nitrospira sp. BLG_2
CGCCTAAGCCCATTCGGAATCAAATCCTCGGAGCCGTGCGTGGGGCTCGTGGGTGCCAACTGGATAAGGTGGCGCAGCGATGTCCCAATCTGACCTGGAGTGAAATCCTCATTGAGGTAGATGCGATGAGCCGGCGCGGACAGTTAGAAGTTCTTGCGCTGGGGCGTGGCGATTACAAACTCATGCTGCCGAAAGCAACTAGAAAGGTGAAAGCTCAAGGCGTTGCTCCACGGAAATGATGTGCAGGAGATTTCGAGTATTCATTCGCGCTTTGTTAATAATACCACTGAGTGCTCTAGAGAGAATAGATTATGACCTATCGCAACCTCCTGCTGGCGTGCACTACTCATTTTATTGGATCGCTCGTTATGATTGCACTGCATGGCTGCATCAAACCTGATGAGAAGGCAATTTTCTACGATAGCTGGGTTACCGCAAGAAGCCAACTCGTGACGCTTACTGATTCCCGTGCCAAGGGAAGTCACCTAGGTGAGGGAGCGTCAGTCGTCGCACTGGCGTAGCGCGAGGGCAAAGATCCATCGTCCTCGACGCTACAAATGTCCAACAGACAGTGATTTGGCTGGTAAGGTGGTCCTCATCGTGACGCCGGATTACAGCATTGGTCCGAAGATATTGGGGGAGATTAATGTTTGGGACAATGCAGATCTTTCGAAGCAGGAACACGTCAGCCCGGATGGAAGAATCTCTCTCCATTTACTGGGCAACATACCTGCAATCGAGAAGACAGTAGGCCAGAGCAAACTAAAAGCTAGCTAGGATGATATCGTGGTTCGAGATGTTTCAAATTAAAACAGGGGATCAGATCGTGGTTCCATCGGACGCGATGGTAGCTTTGCCTAACCGTTGATACCCGGGATGTCTTCTACTGTGCAGTCACCGACTGAGCGAGGAGTACAATGCAAACAACAATAAACCATTACATTTCCTGGTTTATTCAGCATCCTACGACCTCAGTTACTATTCTCTATTTAAGTGGAATCTGCTGTGTACTGATTTATAGCTACTTTGAACCACGGGATCCTATACCACTGCGCAAGTAGTCTTTCCTTATTTTCAGACAATGTAAGAGGCCTACCTTTTCTTCTTTCTCAAGAATGTCCTTTCAAGCGATGTCCGACACTATGGCCAAGTATCCTCTTCAAGTTTGAAATGCCATGAATGGCGTTCGCACCTGGACTGACACGTAAACCGTCGCTGACCCTTCGCGTCTCATGCCGTTCGAATCGCCGCCGTTGGCTTCTGCACAAACTCTTTGTACCCATACCATTCGCTAAGATAGGCCTTGGCCTCGTCGCTGACATACTCGGCAAATTCGTATCGGTCATCCTCGACAGTCTTGGCGTCCGCCATCACCTGATCGGTCGGAATCGCATATTCGATATTGCAGGATGTGTAAGCTTGAATATAAGTCGGACCGACTTCTCGGGCGATTAGCACCGCCTTCTTAATGCAACTCTCCACCCGCCGTGGATTATTGGGCACGACTGACTGGGAGGCCCATTTGTGCCTTACCCCACAGCTCAAAACGCAAGCGAGCACTGATCTTAAGTCGATCTTAAGTATTGATGGCGAGCAGAATGCGTGAGATCGCTCGCGTACTTATAATGCTTCCCTCGATATCATGTGCCCCCTCGATAGCCGTCATGCGGCCCCGATCTGAGGAAAAACGAGGTCCTTCGAGGGCATTCGCCTATGATTTAATAGACGTGATGCTTGACCAGTTAGGTGGGCCACTGGTCGCGACGTCTCGACCATCTGTTCGTAAATGGATAGATAGTCATGTACCATGCGCTCCACTGTGAACCGGGTCGTGAACGCGTCCCGACATCGTTGACGTTGAACGAGCGGCAACCGCTGAATTGCAACTACCATTTCCTCAATATGGTCGCAAACAAATCCTGTGACGCCATCTTCAATGATCTCGGGAATTGATCCGCGCCGGTACGCTAAGACGGGCGTCCCACACGCCAATGCTTCGATCAACACGATCCCAAACGGTTCCGGCCAATCATACGTGCAGAGAACGGCGGCCGCATTTCCCAGGAGATTGCCTTTTTCCGCATCAGCGATTTCCCCGATAAATTCTATTAGGGGATGATCCAACAACGGTGCAATCTTCGTTTCAAAATATTCACGATCCACCGGATCGATCTTCGCAGCCATTCGCAGCGGCATGCCTACCCGCTTGGCAATTTCTATCGCATGATCTGGTCGTTTTTCTGGACAGATTCGTCCAACGTAGGCGAGATAAGATCCTGGTTCAGGGTGGTAAACATAAAGGTCCGGCAGCCCGTGATACACCGTGCGCTGCCAGTTGGCATACGGCAAAGGCGTGCGCTGCGCATTCGAAATCGATACAACGGGCATGTCGGCATACTCTTGGAAGATAGGTACCAACTCGGGAAGATCCAATCTGCCATGCAAGGTCGTCAGTACTGGTGTTGCGCATCGACGACTCAGCGGGAAGCTTAAGTAGTCCAAATGAGAATGAATGATGTCGAATTTTCCGGCTTCCACTCCTAGGGCGTGCTCTTGCATGAGTATGAGCGGCGCATCATGATTATCCCGCCTGCTTTCCGACCGGAATGAACGGGGACAGGCTGCCCAAAGCTTGGCCAGTGTTTTCGAATCACCGCTGGCAAAAAGTGTGACGTCATGGCCCTGTCGAATGAGTTCTTCGGTAATATACGAGACGACTCTTTCCGTGCCTCCGTATAGTTTGGGTGGGACGCTTTCCCAAAGAGGGGCGATCTGTGCGATTTTCATGCGACGTATCCTTTCCACCGGCCCGAAAAATAGGATCATGCTCGAACACGCCGGGAAACGGCGGTTCAGTCTATTGGAATGAGCGGCGTAGACCCAGGGAATCAGACGCGCGGAGAATCGGGGTGAGCGCGAGAGATGGGGCAGTCGGCGAAGCTCAAGAACACCTTCTATTGCATCTTAACATAATACAAAGGGAGTTCATGTAGGTTGCTGTACTATCCATATGCAAGCGG
>NZ_JBLYIG010000426.1:0-6822 GCF_049222245.1 Nitrospira sp. BLG_2
TTCTGCTGATGACGTCATCTACCTTACCGACTTTAACACGGGTGTCCATCAGTCAACAGATGACGGTGTGACATGGTGTCACGTGTTTAAAGCAGCGGACGACTGGCAATGCATGCAAGTGATCAAGGTGTCAAGCGACAGTAATACGAACCAACGAGCTCAGGCAGTGGTGTTTATGTTCGAGTCGGTTGCGCGAGCATACTTGCGGGCGTTTCCCGACGCCTTAGAAACCTCGAAAATCCATATCATCCCAAACGGGTTTGAAGGAGAGGTCGAATCTTTCATTCATGTGCCGGGTGATCGGTGTACGATTTTATATGCCGGCACGCTGAGCAGCTATCGCTACGATACCCTAATCGAAGGTCTCGTTCAGTTCAAAGCCAAAGATCCCAAGCGTGCGGCTCAGTTACGGCTAAGATTTGTCGGTGAGGGGTTTCAAGGACTGACGCAGCGAGTGGCTGACCTAAACCTTCAAGATATGTTCGAGATTACGCCGTCCATACCAAGTGACCAAGTTCGTCGCCTTCAACGAGAGGCGCATGCGCTCTTGGTGTTGGGCAGAATGCCGGGAAGAACGGCACATGAGTTGGTTGCAGGCGCTAAGCTGTTTGGTTATCTACAAGCGGGACGACCGATCATTGGCATCGTGCCTCGTGACGAGACACGCAGGATTCTTGAACAAGTTGGAAGCCCGCTGATTGCAGATGCAGATACTCCCGCGGAAGTGGTCACGCTGCTTGAGCGTCTCTTCGAAGCCTGGTCGAAGAAGACACTTGATCGGTTCGTTCCGAATCGTGCCGCTTGTGAAGCCTACTCGTCCGGCAGGCAAATAGAGAACTTACTTATCGCTCTAAACGGCACATCCCTTGAGAAGACATCGGCAATGGACACATCTACTTTGCCGCCGCGGTTAAGGTCCGAGGTTGTGCAATGAAAATTGTACACGTGAATGATGTCGTGTACAAATACGCGACCGGAGATCCTTCCGCGAATGGAGGAGCAGAACGTTACGGATGGTACCTCATGCGGGCGCTGGCACAGGCAGGCTGGTCAGCGACCGTGGGGGTTCGATTCGCCTTGCGAGAAGGAGAGGTTCAAGTCATCGACGGAGTGCGGTTTTTGGGTTTGACTCGCCTAGCGCATTTTCTCTTGGATTGGTCCGCATTGTTAAAAGCTGAGCGACCGGATTGGTGTTTCTGGCAGTGTGCGGATCATTTGTGGGGACCGGCTGCAGAAATCGCGCGCCGGCTGGGAGTGCGAACGGCTTTTTCCACGATGCACGATCTGGACGTCCAGGTCCGCAAAGCGCTGACAGCGAGGAAAAATTTATGGCCTCTCCACATGTGGGGACTTCAACGTTCCAACGTCATCTTCATTCAACATTACGGTCAGCGCGACTATTTGCCTTCGCGCTTACAGCAAAGGGCCTATCTTCTTCCGGGCATCGTGCCCCTGCCGGAAACGATCACGCCTCATGCTGCGCGAAACGGAACCGTGGCATGGGCGGCGGTCATCAGGCCGCCGAAGCGTCCGGATCTCCTGATTGAGATCGCGCGCCGGCTGCCGTCTATTCATTTCGTCGTATGCGGCGCCCCTCGGTTGAGTCATTGGGATGCCGAGAAGATTGAACGGATTATGATGCAATTGCGATCCCTTCCGAACGTGGACTACCGCGGCCATGTGGCCCCCGATCAAACTGTAAAGGCCATTGGGAATGCCGATCTGTTACTTTCGACCTCGGATGGAGAGGGATTCCCAAGCGTTTTCCTGGAGGCCTGGGCCGCTGGAACACCAGTCGTCAGCATGCAAATCGATCCGGATCATAAAATCAGAGATCATCAACTCGGACAGGTGGCTGACACGGTTGAAGGAGCGGTGGAGGCGGTGCGTTCTCTCATGGCATCTCCTGAGCGCCGTCAAGATATGGGACTAAGATCCCGGAGCCATGTCGAGGAAATTCATGGCCCCGCCTCCGCGGTTCGGGCGTTTGGAAGCGCTGTTGCCAGTGTATCGACCAAACTCTAAGCTGAAAGACAGACAGTAAAGAATCACATATGCTAACTGCGGATAAGAAGCTATCGAACACCTTTTTTAGGAGATGCAGATCGCTCGGGAAAATTGCCGCGATCGTCTTCGCCGGCGGTTGGTATTACCTGCTGGGTTTCTTCGGCGATAAGGGGGATAGAGTCATCCAACACGCAGCTTCTCAGACGATGGTACTATCTCCGAAGCTTCGTCGGCTCCACGGTATGACGACGAGGACCGAGCGAGCGTATTTATACTGGTATGCCAAGCACATCTTTACCGGCAAAGGTCATATTGTCGATCTTGGCTGTTGGCTAGGCAGTACAACGGTTTCTCTCGCCATGGGGTTGGAGCGCAACCGCCATGCTTCCTTCAATAAACTCATTCACGGGTATGATGAGTTCGTTTGGCGCTCATACATGGACCTCAGCGCGAAAGGAACGGAACTCGAAGGGAAGTACCGGGCCGGAGATTCATTTTTAGACGAATTTGAACGAAGGACTTCCCAATGGCGGCAATATATCAAGCCATGCCAGGGCGATCTCGCGAAGGTGAGGTGGTGTGGAGATCCGATCGAGTTTCTTCTCATCGATGCGATGAAATCCTGGGGAGCGGCGACAGGGGTGGTGCAAGACTTTTTCCCTGCGCTCATACCTGGGGTCAGTCTCATTCTGCATCAAGACTTTGCCCATTGGTTTACGTCCTGGATTCATCCAATCCATTATCGATTCAGGGACTACTTCGATCCGGTGTATGACGTGCCTTCATCCGGAAGTATGGTGTTTCGGCTGAGCCGAGAGCTGCCGCTCGATCTGCTGAAGCAAGAGTGGTCGGAAACGCAATTTTCAGAGCAGGAAGTAGAAGAGGCATTTGCCTATTCATTGAAAATCGTGAGTAGTGAAAAACGAGCGAACGTTGTTGCTGCCAAAGCCATGTATTATTTCCATTCGGGTCGGCTCGATCGAGCGAGGGAAGAAATTGCTGACGCGCATGCTCGAGGGTATGACTTCAACTCTGAGCTAGGCATCGCAGAACGACGAATCGCCGAAGAACGATAAGCATTCCGCTGTCATTGTCGAAGTAGCCATCTAATAGTGAATCCTGAAATGTCAGTAGGAACGAAAGGACATAATGGTGGCGGTTCGTAATGAACTGGCAATGCAGGCAGGTTTTCCACGGGAAACCGCATCTGCAACGGCGCCGTGCCCACCCGCATACCTGGAATACCTTTGGTATGTGAGCCTCGTCTACGCCATGCTTGGTCAGGCATGGGGAATCGTCATTCCTTCCGTGGGGGGATTGCTCTTAGTGGTCATCGCAGTGGCTTGCTTCCAGAGGATGGGTACCTGGGCTGCACATGTGTATAAGCCGATCGTATGGGCTTTAGCCACCGGAATCCTTTTGATTGCAATACAGTTGCTGTTTCACGAGGAGGATCAGCAGGCATTATCCGAAGGCATAGCGTTTGTCGGATGGATCGCCACCCTCATCATCGCCCAATCGTTGTCTCTGCGTCCAGGGTTCCTCCAACGGTTTGCGCTGGTCGCTTTGGCAATCGGTATTGCTACCTTGCCTTTTATCAAGATGTCAGGCGGGGGCGATATGATGCGAGCTGGAGCCTCCGGGACAGGAATCGCGAACCCCAATTCGCTGGGAATGTGGTTTGGCTTCTGTGCCGTGTATTTCATCTTTTGGGGACTTGAATGTCGAAAAACCGATCTAAGAATATTTGCCTGGATTGCGGCACTGGTTTGCCTCTATGTCGTCATGCTTACTGTCAGCCGAGCGCCGTTATTGGCCATCGCCTTGGCATGTGTCGTTGGGCTTCGCTCTGCATTGAAGCGGAGCTTTGTCCCTCTCTTATCGCTCGTTCTTCTGACTAGTTTGGTCTACACGTCAGGCGTGTTCGATGAAAAGATCGATTACTACATGACGCGAGGCGCCGAGGAGTCTGGACGAGAAAAGCTATGGCCCAAAGCTCTAGAACGGATACTCAACGCACCATTTATAGGTTACGGTTTGGGAGACATCCAGCTCCCAAGATCTAGCGGTAATGGGTATATCAATCCCCACAACGGACTTCTTCATATCGCGCTCGGGGGAGGAATCTTGCCCGTAATTTGCTTTCTGATGTATTTGAAGCGAGTGGGAATCGGAGCCGTTCAACTGTCGAGAACAGCCCAGGCAGGGGAAGCCACATTGCTTCCTCCGCTGGTCACCTTTGCAGTATTTGAGATCATGGTCCTTGATATGGTCTTTATGTCGCCATGGACAGTTGTCGTGTTCGGCCTAGTTGCTGGAACCGTCTCTGCTGATGCTGCCAGAAGATCGATGAGTGTTAGAAAAATGGTACACAGAACACAAGGACAGTGAGTGCGTTAAATATTCCGGGTTGATAAGTATTATCATGAAGGCAGTCGTACCAGCTTCAATGTTATCGTAATGGCAGTGGAACAGAGCATATAAATGGAATGCCGCCTTCTTTACCTGGTAGGACAATTAGGCCTGGGAGGGTTAGAACGACAACTATTCTACCTAGTCGGATCGATGGATCGACAGCGGTACAAGCCGGTGGTGGCTGTATGGGGTAATTCTCCCGATGATCATTATGCTCAAGAGCTTCGTGCGCTAGATGTCCCCGTTGTAAGGCTGGGAGAGAATCCTACCCGAGCGGCCAAGTTGAGAGCGTTACTCGATTTGGCATACAAGGTCCGCCCTGAGGTGATCCATTCCTATACATTCTATACGAATATGGCAGCCTGGTTAGCGGCTCAACGCACGAAAGCTATCCCAATTGGGTCTGTACGAAACAACTTTATCCGGGATCGTCAGGCAACCGGGAAGCTATTTGGGCGACTCTGTGGCCGGTGGCCTGCTGCTCAGATCTTCAACAGCACCGCTGCTGAGATAAATGCAAAACAAACGACCACACTGTTCCGACCCCGTCGCATGTACGTCGTCAAGAACGGAGTTGATCTAGAACGTTTCTTTCCATGGTCTCATCCGGAAGCCGGATATATCTTGGCCGTGGGGAATCTATATGCTCGTAAACGCTGGGACCGACTGATTCGTGCGGTCGCTCTTTTAGCGTCAAAAGGGAAGTGCCCCGAAGTTTTGCTCGTCGGATCGGGGCCATTGCAAGAAGAACTGGAAACGATGGCGAAGGATCTTCAGGTGAGCCATCTGTTCCGGTTCTTGGGCGCCCGGCCGGATATTCCGGATTTGCTCGCGGGCGCGATCTTTCTGGTGCATACCGCGGAGGATGAAGGTTGCCCGAACGTCGTGATGGAGGCAATGGCCTGCAACCGCGCTGTTGTGGCGACAGACGCAGGTGATGTTCCGTACCTTATAGACCACGGCAAGACGGGATTTGTAGTGCCGAGAGAAGATGAGGCTGCGTTGGCTAGGAATATGGCTGCCCTGCTCGATGACCCTGAATTATGCCGAGGGATGGGAGATGCAGGTCGAAAAAAGGCCGAGCAGGCATTCGGGATTGACCGCCTGAGGTCGGAGACTTTTTGCGTCTACCACGCTGAGGGGTGGGAGGGCAGGTAATATGTGCGGAATCGGCGGTTGGATCGGCCATCAGCAGAGTGGTGGGGACGTCGCAGACCGTATGCGGAGAGCGATGCATCATAGGGGCCCGGACGGCTCGGGAGTCAAATCGCTTCCTTCGGCAACGCTTGTTCATACGCGTCTCTCCATCATTGACCTGTCGGACTCCGGCGCTCAGCCGATGGCCAATGAAACCGGCACAATTTGGAGCGTATTCAACGGCGAGATTTATAACCACGGCGAGTTACGGAAGTATTTGGAACAGAAGGGGCACCGCTTCAAGGGGCATTCTGACTCTGAAGTGATACCTCATCTTTATGAAGAGCTGGGCGCAACCTTTGTTGAGCGCTTGAAAGGAATGTTCGCGATTGCGATTTATGACGCTGGTACCAAAACGCTGCTCCTCGCTCGAGATCGCTTCGGGATCAAACCGCTTTTTTATGCTCCCACGAAGGCTCGGCTGGCTTTTGCCAGTGAACTTAGAGCGCTGCTCTGCATCAATGGCATTGATACGAGGCCGGATCGACAGGCGGTTTATGATTCCGCCGCGCTCTTGTATGTGCCCGCTCCGGAAACGTTCTACCGAGGGATCCGGGCGTTACAAGCAGGAGAGATGCTCGAGGCTCATATAGTCGAGAACCAGGAAGTTTCGTGGAAGACGCGCCAGTATTGGAGAGGCAATATCGCGCCTGATCAAGATCTGCTCGTGGCGCGCGCTGCCGACCAAGCGCAGGAGTTGATCACCGCGGCCGTGAACCGCCAATTGGAAAGTGATGTGCCGCTTGGCGCTTTGTTGAGCGGAGGCATCGATTCATCGCTTGTGAGCACGGCGGCTCAACGGGCGCTTGAGGGAACACTGAGAACCTTCAATGTTCGTTTTGCGGATCAGAAGTACGATGAGACGCCGGCGGCATTAGCCGTGGCCGAACATATCGGAAGTCGACATATGACTCTTGATATGGGCGATGGCGAAGGCACATGGGATCAAGTCGTTGATTTACTAACGCGCGCAGGACAACCGTTTGCCGACACCTCGCTTTTCGGCGTGAATGCGGTATGCCGCTTGATGCGCACTCACGTCAAAGTAGCTCTGTCCGGAGACGGCGGCGATGAGGGGTTCGGAGGGTATGATATCTATTGGCAGTTAGCCAGGGTTACACGAATGCAACAAGTACCGGCCGTTGTATGGAGGTTAGGCGCTCTGGCGGTCGCTCCATTCATGCATATAGCGGCCTTGCCGGC
>NZ_JBLYIG010000427.1:0-13475 GCF_049222245.1 Nitrospira sp. BLG_2
TTCAACATCAATCGCTGTTTGGCCTGTCAGACCTGCAGCATGGCCGATAAGTCGACCTGGCTCTTCTCCAAAGGGCAGGAGTACATGTGGTGGAACAACGTGGAAACCAAGCCGTACGGCGGGTATCCCCAGTTCTACGACGTCAAAATCACGCAGCTGATCGAGCAGGTCAATCCGGGCGGCCAGGTCTGGAACGTCCGGGTGGGGCGCAAACACCATGCCCCCTACGGCGTGTTCGAAGGCATGACCATTTTCGATGCCGGGGCCAAAGTGGGCCAGGCCGCGATCGGCTACATTCCGACGGACCAGGAATGGCGGTTCGTCAACATTTACGAAGACACGGCCACCTCGATGCGCGCCTTGGTCGAGGGCGTCGACAAGACCGGCTTCTCGCGGGATGAACCCTGGAAGATGACCGGCAGCAGCCTCCCGGAACATGAGACCTTCTTCTTCTATCTCCAGCGCATTTGCAATCACTGCACCTATCCGGGCTGCTTGGCGGCCTGCCCCCGCAAGGCCATTTACAAGCGGCCGGAAGACGGCATCGTGCTGATCGACCAGAACCGCTGCCGGGGCTATAAGAAATGTGTCGAGCAGTGTCCGTATAAGAAGCCCATGTACCGAGGCACGACGCGGGTCAGCGAGAAGTGTATCGCCTGTTATCCCCGCATCGAAGGCAAGGACCCCCTCACCGGCGGCGAGCCGATGGAAACGCGCTGCATGGCGGCCTGCGTGGGCAAAATCCGCATGCAGAGCCTCGTGCGGATCGGCGAGGACGGTCTCTGGGCCGAAGATCGCTGGCATCCGCTGTACTATGCGATCCGCGTGGAGCAAGTGGCCTTGCCGCTCTATCCGCAATGGGGCACCGAGCCCAATGGCTTCTATATCCCGCCCCGGCATTCGCCGCGGGGCTATGCCCGGCAGATGTTCGGCCCCGGCGTGGACAATGCCATTGAAAAGTACCTGGTCCCCAGTCGGGAACTGTTGGCCGTGCTCCAGCTCTGGCGCGCCAGCCAGCAGATCGTGTTCCGCTACGATGTCATTCCCGGCCCCAAGGTCTTTGAAACCCAGATCCACGGCAAGCGGTTCGAGATGTACAACGACACCGTGTTGGGCTTCAACAAGTCCGGCAAGGAAGTGGCCCGCATTCAGGTCGAAGAGCCCATCTACATCCGCCCCGCCGAACGCGTCACCTGGCTCTAGCCCGGTCGCTGCTGCGGAGTCTCAGACGGGTGGCCTCCTTTTACGGAGGCCGCCCGTGGTGCGTCAGCAGGCGGGAAATCCCCGTCCCACAGTGGATCCGAGAACGGATTCTCAGGTCAAAGCGCATATCATTTGATGACTCACGACATACGTGCGTATTGCGGAAAGCGCTAGAGCCGATCTATCCAAGAACATCGGTCTTTCGGCTCACCACTACTGCATCTTCTGCACGCTTGACGGGATAAACAGCGTCCAGTACAGTTTTTATATAGTTCCGAATCAAATGGTTTCTTTGCTATTCCATTGGGGAGCACTCCCGGCGTGATATCGCACCAGCAGCCAACGGTTCCTTTTGCCGCACAAGCTATCCCATTCGATGAGTTTCTCGCTTCAGGTAAGCTCCCAGATGGCTATCTGAATGGTGAGTATGTCGCTCAGCAATTCGTTGAGCGCCTCGTGCACTATATCCTCAGCGTTCCCGCCGGCAGTTATTCCATGGCTCAGCTGAGCCAACTTCTGGAACAACTCGATCCACGCGCCCAGGTCTTCTTTTTTAAACGTTTAAAGGAAACGAGCCCGGACTGCGTGAAAGATTTCGCTCCCCTTTACTATGGCTTCATGAACGAGTTCCATTCCCTCCTGTTCACATAAGAAGCAAGATCACACTAAAAAATACTCCTTGTCGGCACTTCAATCTCATGTATAATCACACTTCATCAAAAGGAGAAGGAGTATTATGAATCCATCGTTACAAAGGGCAGTCACCAGTTTCTATAATTTGATTTACGAAGCACAGACCTTCGCTACAGCCATGGCAAGAATCGACACCGCCGAGCAGGAGCATTACGCCGGACGAATTGAAGGCCTCAATTGGGTGCTCGACCGCTGTCAGGAGTTAGAGGACATGGACACCAACCTTACGCCATCGTCCCTGCAACGCATCCTGGGGGAAGTCAAATCCGATTTGGAGCATGAACTTTCCGTACAGCGAAGAGAGAAAGGACGGCGTGCCGACGGAAGGGAGGAAGCCCTCAATTTCGTTGCAGATTACCTTTCCAGCCTCATCACAGCAACCGAGATCGAGTCCGCAAAGGCCACCGTCTAACATCGTCCTGTATCATCCGGGGTACCTGCCTCTCCTCGCGCCGCTGAGGCACGTCCCCGCTCTTCAGCCGACTCTTCTGAAACGTTGGATCACGCCCCCTAGCCCCAAGCGAATAGTCCCTCCAAAAGCATGCGATGACTCCGCTCACGGAGTGATTAGCCTTGACCCCGACTCCCATCCTCACTAAGATGAAGAATATGCGTCCACCTTTAGGCAAGCCAGTCACCCAAAGAATACCTGGGTCTCCACGGACTTACAGAAGCCGGCAACGCTCCTCTGCTGAAACTCCACAAGATCAATTCGGCTCGCTCAATGCCTCCCTTCTGTTCTGCCCTCGATGTCGCGTAGCCACCCCGACAAGAGAACGACTCCTGCTCGTTCTACCCACCGGAAATCTTTATGAGTATCTCTGCGTCCATTGCGGAACCTCGACAGGGTCAAAGACAGACAATCCCGTCAAGACCGTTCAGATAGTCGGTCCTTAGCTTCGTCACATATCGATCTATCGGCGGATTCGGCGCGAAACCGATCACCTGTCGGGTCAGACCGCGTTAGAGCTCAATGCCTGAAACGACGAGGCCGGAAACCGGCGTGACCGGGACGCGACAGAAGGGATGGAGCGAAGATTAGGCCAACGCTCTCCATACATGGTCACATGCCGCACACTGCAGAAAAGTATGCGATCGGCTGGATCAGTCGATTTGTTCGAGCGGGATACCTTCCTCGATAAGCATCACCGGGATGTTATCGCGGACGGGGTAAAGGATCTTTCGATCGGCGCGGATCAGACCGCCATCAAGCTCGACGGACACAGGTCGTTTCCCCAAATTTTTCAATTCGCCCCGTGCTACAGCAGCATTCAGCTTCTGAATGAGAGATTCCTCAGCCAAGCTCACCGCCTGTTTGGTCGCGGGGCAACAAAGGATCGCCAAGAGCTCTTTATCAAGACTCATGATTATTCAACTCCCGCTGTGTCAGCGGCGGGTAGAATAATCGATGGAGACCTCAAGCGCAAGTCGTATAGGGAACTCCTCATGCGCTACCATTTCTGATACACTCGATACGCTTCCTACCGGATGTATCGCCATGATCAAAGCATTTTGGAAAACCTGCATGGCAGGCCTCATTGTCTTAGTCCCTGCCTGGGTCACGTTCTTGATTCTTTCGACTCTGTTCACCACTCTTGATGGGGTGGTCGGTCGATACATGTTATATCCCCTTCCCGGTCTTGGCCTGTTATTATTGGTCGTCCTTCTCATTGGTGCCGGCCTCATCGGCGAACATGTGATTGGCCAAGGCTTGTTGGTGAGACTGGAACGCCGCATTGAACGGATTCCGCTCGTGCAGAGCATCTACCTCACATTGAAAGGCATGACCGATATTCTCAACTTCCGATCCCGCTTTGGCCGCAGTACAGTGGTGGCCTTTCCTTTTCCTCGGGATGGATGCTGGGCATTGGGTTTTGTGATGGGAATGGCGCCTCCATCCCTTCAAGTCGAGCCCTCACGTATCCTCTTCATGGTGTTCGTCCCCACCGCGATTCACCCCTTTACCGGCTTTCTCGCCTTCATCCCGGAACATGCGTTGCGCCCGATCAATCTTCCTGTTGAAGACGCGATGAAGATGGAGTTTTCCGCCGGTTTCTATAGACCTCGACGCGGTTGGCTTGCCTCTCCATCGCGCCCATCATGATTGAACGCCTCCACATCAGACCGGCCCGTCAGGACGATGTGGATACCATCGTTATGTTCAATGTCGCCATGGCGTTCGAAACGGAGAGTCGCCGGCTCGATCCTGCCACCTTGCGCAAGGGGACTCTTGCCATCTTGAGAACACCCAGATATGGATTTTATATCGTCGCGGAACTTCCCGAAGACAAAAGCTACAAGCCGGTCGGCCAGCTCATGATTACGTACGAATGGAGCGACTGGCGGAACGGGGCGTTTTGGTGGATCCAGAGCGTCTATGTCGTGCCGGAGCGGCGATGTCTGGGAGTGTTCAGGGCCATGCACAATCATATCCTCGCCAAAGCCAGGGCGGATTCACGGGCCTGCGGCATCAGATTGTACGTAGAACGGCAAAATCGCACGGCACAAACTGTGTACCAGAGTGTGGGGCTCACCCCATCGGCCTATACCGTCTTCGAGCAAGACTTTGTCCTGGGACATGAAGTCCACCGGAAACAGCCAAAGGAGTTCCCATGAAACTGGGTCGTTGTCTGCTTGGTTTCTTAGCGGTCGCCGTGTTGTTTCAAGGATGCGCCTTCAGTCGGGGAACACTCGGCGACGAGCTACGATCGGACGTGGTGGCGACCATTCAGAAAGGTTCAACCACGAAGGAAGAGGTATTTCGACTTCTGGGGGCCCCGGACCGCCTCCTGCCTCTCAACGGTCGAGACGTCTTCCAGTATTATCGATACGATGCAAAAGCAGGCAGTCTTCTGCTGATCGTTCTCAATTTCACACGGCTGTCCATCAAGAGCGACGACCTCTACGTCATCTTCAATCGGGACGAAATTGTCGAAGATGTCATTTCCTCGAAACGCACGGACAGTTTGGAGTTCAGATTTTGGCCGTTTAAGGAGTGACATGATGAGCGTGCGGAGAATCGCATTCATATTCTTCGTGGCGGTACTCTGCCTGTCTTCCCATGGCTGCAATGTCATTCGCATTGAGCTCAATACCCCCCTTACCTCGGAGGATGTCGCCTTCATCGTTCCAGGCAAAACCACATTAACCGATGTGATAGAGAAGTTGGGAGCACCTGACTCCATCACCGATTCCGATACGGGCATTGTCGCGACGTATCGATTCGCCGACTTGAAATACTCGCGTGTTAACTTTGGTTATTTGGCGAAACCATGGATACCCGTCGACCCGGATTTCATTTTTTCCCGCACGGGACTCGGCGTCGATGCCTTTGAAGTGTTGTGCGACACGAAGTGGGTGGTATTACACCAGGGATTTCAGCGGCATCTTCCAAGACCTCCTTTTCATCCTTATCCCTTCCAGCAATCGTGGAAATCCGTCCCGCATGAATTGCCGCCTGTAGGTGAGCCCGCTATAATGGCGAGCCATGGATGAAGAACCATCCGAGCACCCCCCAAACCTCTATAGTCAAGACCGCTCTTCTTCTTCTTATCTCCTCGCCGATCAGGACACCGAGCTTCTCCAACGAGATGAGCTTCGTTCGGTCCGAATCGGGCTTGAGTTGGTGAAGGCTGAACTGATTCAGCGAGAGGAAGGGATCAGATCCACCATCGTCGTCTTCGGCAGCGCCAGGCTTCAAGAACCCGCTGCCCTGGCGCAGGCGCTACATCTTGCGGAAGAGCAAGCAGCTCAAGCTTCGGATGACGGCATCCGCAAGCAACGAGTCGCCATCATCAAACGGCAGCTCGAGCTCGCAACGTATTACGATGTGGCGAGAGAATTCAGTCGATTGGTGTCTTCCACCTGCCAAGCTAACGGGAGATGCGACTACGTTATTGTCACCGGAGGGGGGCCGGGCATCATGGAAGCGGCCAACCGCGGGGCGGCCGACGTGAACGCCAAATCGATCGGGTTGAACATCACTCTGCCTCATGAACAGCGTCCAAATCCCTACATCACGCCGAAGCTCAGTTTCCAGTTTCGCTATTTCGCCATCAGGAAGATGCACTTCTTGCTTCGCGCGCGAGCACTCGTCGCCTTTCCAGGCGGTTTCGGCACGCTCGATGAATTGTTTGAAACACTGACTCTCCTCCAGACCGGTAAAACCAAGAGCATCATCGTTGTGCTGGTCGGTCGGCACTTTTGGGAACGGGTGATCGACTGGCAATTGCTCGCCGAGTGCGGTCTCATCACCCAGGCAGACCTCAGCCTGTTTCACTACGCCGAGACGGCTCAAGAAGTCTGGGACCTGATCGCACGGCACAATGGAATGCCCACCGTATGAGACTCTCATTTTTCGGGGCCGCTCGATCGGTCACCGGGAGCCGACATATGTTGGACGTGCCGGGCTTTCGATTGTTGTTCGATTGTGGAATGTTTCAAGGACGGCGAGATGAGGCGCTCCGGCGCAACCGCGACGTGGGATTCGACCCGAAATCCCTAGGCGCCGTCTTGCTCTCGCATGCCCATATCGACCATTCCGGCGCCCTTCCTGTTTTGCCGCGACAGGGTTTTTCTGGAAAAGTTTACCTCACGAGAGCATCGGCTGATCTCGCGGGCATCATGCTCGAAGATTCAGCTCGTGTGCAAAAAAACGACTGCCGATATGTCAACAGAAAAGAACGCAGACGCGGCAAGACCTGTATTCTGCCGTTTTACGACAGCAACGATGTCCGGAAGATCGTCAAGCGGTTTGAGGGTGTGCGATACGGTGACCGGCTAAAACTCGCGCCTCGGGTCACCGCATCGTTCCATGACGCAGGTCATATCTTGGGATCGGCCGCGGTCCGAGTGAAATATACCGCGCGCGGCAACACCACGACCGTCTTGTTCAGCGGAGACCTGGGTCGATCCCATATGCCGATCCTGCGAGATCCTGAACCGCCGCCCGCCTGTGACGTTCTGATTCTCGAATCGACATATGGCGACCGATTGCATGAACGGGCCGGCGAAGAGATGAAGAAGAAAGCGCAGGATCTGCTCGACCATGCGCGGGCGCACAAAAGTAAGATCATCGTGCCCGCATTTGCGGTGGGACGGACCCAGGAACTGGTCATGCGGATCAAGGAACTGGTCGGTGAAGGCCGCGTGGATCCGCTTCCGATCTACATCGACTCACCGCTGGCCGATAAGGCAACGAAGGTGTTCAAGCGCCACCCAGAATGCTATGACGACGAAACCATGAAAACCTTTTCGTCCGGTGGTGATGTCTTCGCTTCCCGCTACATCCATTTTGTCTCCTCTTCCGAGGACAGCAAGCGGTTGAATGCCATGCGTGGCCCATGCGTCATTATTTCCTCTTCGGGTATGTGCGAAGGGGGAAGAGTCTTGCACCATCTCAAACATGCGATACAAGATGAGGCGAACATCATTGTGTTTGTCGGCTTTCAAGCGGAACATACGCTCGGCCGCAAGCTCGTCGAAGGTTGGGACGTGGTGCCGATCTTCGGCGTGCCGACACCCAGACGGGCCCAGATCGTCAAGTTCAACGGCCTGTCGGCCCATGCCGACCGACATGATTTATTGGCCTACGTCCGAGCCATCAACCCGCCGCCCAGTACTATCTTTATCGTGCATGGCGAGGAGAAACAGGCTCTCTCCCTGGGCGCGGCGATTCAAGCGGAATATTCGAACATCGATGTGCGGATTCCCCACCAGGACAGCGCGCATGAGATTTAGATCGCTGCATTTCGTCAGAATGGCCGGCCAACGACCGGTGTGGCTAGCGATACTGTCCTGTGTGGTCGCGCTGGTCTCGGGTTGCCTTTCCACAGCCGCGGCACAACCGAAACAAGAACGACACCGTCTGCGCGACTTGGGGATCGTCGTCGGACAGTATTCACCGGGCCCTCTCAACGCGATTACCGACATTGCCGGCGTGAAAGTCGGCCATACCACGCTGATCTCCGGCGAGGGGCCTTTACAACCAGGGCAAGGCCCGATCCGCACGGGCGTCACCGTCGTCATTCCGCGCGACGATGTCTGGCACAAGAAGGTTCCGGCGGGCTCGTTCGTTCTCAATGGTACCGGCGAGATGACCGGCCTCGCCTGGATCGCCGAGTCCGGATTTCTTGAATATCCCATCGCCCTCACGAATACGCTCAATGTCCCGCGTGTCGCGAACGGCGTGATGAGCTGGATGATCAAACAGTATCCGGATATCGGCATTTCTGACGATACCCTCACACCGATTGTCGCTGAATGTGACGATGGACGGTTGAACGATATTCAAGGGCGTCACGTATCCGAGCAGAACGTCATGACCGCGCTCGAAAGCGCGACCAGTGGGCCGGTGGCGGAAGGCACAGTCGGCGCCGGCACGGGAATGGTCGCCTATGGATTCAAGGGAGGAATCGGCACATCCTCGAGAAAATTGTTCGAGAAAGAAGGCGGCT
The DNA here is from genome assembly GCF_049222245.1 of Nitrospira sp. BLG_2. Lineage (NCBI taxonomy): Bacteria > Pseudomonadati > Nitrospirota > Nitrospiria > Nitrospirales > Nitrospiraceae > Nitrospira > Nitrospira sp. BLG_2. Next base: position 8,352 of record NZ_JBLYIG010000427.1, read on the forward strand.
ATACGGTGGGGGTCTTGGTCAATGCGAACCATGGGCGAAGGCAGGAACTCCTTGCCAGTGGCGTCCCGGTGGGAAAACTCTATGATCCGCCGCAACAAGTCTCCGAAGCGACCGTGCCTGGCCAGAGTGAAGGTTCCATCATCATCGTCATCGCCACCGATGCGCCCTTGGACGGCCGGCAGCTCGCCAGGCTGGCCAAACGCGCCGCGCTCGGTCTCGCCCGCACCGGCTCCACTGTGCGCCACGGCAGCGGGGATTTCATACTGGCCTTTTCCACGGCCAATGTGATTCCGCACTATCCGAAAGATCCGACTTATAATTTGACACACCTGTCCGACACTCATCTGAATCCGCTCTTTACAGCGACGGTCGAGGCCACCGAAGAGGCCATTCTCAATGCCCTTACCATGGCCACCACGGTGACAGGCCGAGACAATCATCGCATTGAAGCCATAGACCTTAGCCGTCTCAAAACACTCTTGTCCGGTTCACGATGAGATCGATGAATTGAATTTCTGAGCTCCTGTCGTAAAGTGAGCCTAGCTTGCAAATGTGGCGATTCTCTCGCTATCCTGCTGGACGTAAACCGGGAGGAATGGTATGAGCCAATACCAAATCGGGGGCGGGTTGCAACTGCTGACGGCGGTGCAGAAGACTGAGGCCTTCGGTGAGTTCTTGAAAACGAGGATGGTTCATGCCCTTGAGACGGAGGACCCCACGGAACTGCATTACCTCCTTGCGCAGGTGGACGACTACCATTCCTACCTGTGGCGGTATTATAAGAAATTGGCACAGACCCGAGCTCAGCGGATGGATCCCGGAGTCTGACTCCAAGCCGTCCCGAACTCGCGCGGCTCGCACGGTATGCCGATCTCATCTGACTCTCCTCATCATGAGGCGTGGCTTTGCAATTTGCAGTGGCTCTTTCGAAACTGGTAGAGACGGAACCCGCGGCTCGGGCTGCAGCCGACGACATTCTGGCACAGCTGAGTGCCGCTCCGATCGACCTTGCGTGCGTCTTCTTTTCTGCTCATCACACCGCCGAGGCCCATCTTTTGGCGGAGGTGCTGACAGGGACGCTTCGTCCGAGCCTACTGATCGGCTGCAGCGGAGAGGGTGTGATTGCCGGAACAGAAGAATTGGAAACGACCCCGGCGATGACCGTCTGGGCGGCGGTCCTTCCCGACGTAAATCTTCACCCGCTTCGTACGTCGTTTTCAGCGACGCACGATCGATTTCATCTCTCGGGATGGCCTGAGCTGGGCGTTGAAGTATCGTCGTTCCTCATGCTTGCTGATCCATTCACCGTGCCGGTTCAAGATATCCTTGGGTTTCTGGAAGAGCGCTATCCCGGAGAAAAGGCTGTCGGTGGATTGGCTGGAGGTGGGCAAGAGGCCGGCATGAATCGGCTGGTTCTCAACGATCAGGTCTTCGATGACGGGTTAGTAGGTGTTCGCCTCTCAGGGGCCGTGGATATCCGACCGATCATCTCGCAGGGATGTCGTCTGATCGGGGACCGATTTGTCGTGACAAAAGCCGAACGCAATCTGATTCACGAACTCGGAGGTGTGCCGGCTTTGGATCGGTTGCAGGCCATTTTTGATTCGCTGGCGGAGGAAGATCGACGCCGCGCCTATCGGGCGCTCCATCTCGGCATCGCCATCGATGAGCATCGGAACCGGTTCGAGCGGGGAGATTTTCTTATTCGGAATCTGCTCGGAGCCGACCGTACCACGGGCGCCGTCGCGATCGGCGATGTGGTGCAAGAAGGCCAAACAGTGCAGTTCCATCTGCGCGACGCGGAATCGGCCACGGAAGATTTGAACTCGCTGTTGGCGACCGACCGGGCCGGCCATCGGCATCCCCCCCTTGGCGCCCTCATGTTCAGCTGTTGCGGCCGCGGTCGGGGTCTCTTTGGGAGACCGAATCATGATGCGGCTGCAACGACGGGACGCCTGGGACCGATTCCCATCGCAGGGTTCTTTGCACAAGGCGAGATAGGGCCCATTGGAAACCGCAATTTCTTACACGGGTACACGGCCAGCATTGCCCTCTTTGCCGAACGAGACCGCTGACTTATCCGAGTTGACCAGGCCCTCAAGGCCATGCCATACAGTGAGGGGAGGAGATCATATGAAATCGCCGTACATTTCATCTATCGTGATGATGTTGATTCTGACATCGACATTAGGAGTAGGAGGTTCCATGGCAGAGAACAAGCAGGAAGTCATTACACCATCCGGGCTTAAATATATCGATCAAGCGATCGGCACCGGAGATGCGGCCGTCGCTGGAAAGACGGCGAGCGTCCACTATACGGGCTGGCTGGAAAACGGCACAAAGTTCGACAGCTCCGTCGATCGTGGACAGCCCTTTTCGTTTCCTCTCGGCGCCGGACGGGTCATTAAGGGCTGGGACGAAGGGGTGCAGGGGATGAAGGTGGGAGGCAAGCGTAAACTCACCATCCCATCAGACTTGGGGTACGGATCGCGCGGCGCCGGCGGGGTCATCCCGCCGAACGCCACGCTGATATTCGACGTCGAATTGCTCGGCGTGCGGTAACCATCCGGTGCAACACACTCCTCTCATCGCACAACATCGCGCCGCCGGCGCGAAACTCGTCGATTTCGCCGGATGGGAAATGCCCATCCATTACACCGGTGTTGTGGATGAGTATCACACCGTGAGAAGCCGGGCCGGTCTCTTCGATGTCAGCCATATGGGGCGAATTGTCGTCACTGGCTCCGGCGCGGAATTTTTCCTGCAGCGAATGACGACGAACGATCTCGCTGCGCTGCAGCCCATGCAAGCCCAGTACTCGATGGTGTGCAATGAGCAGGGCGGCATCAAGGACGATATCTTCGTCTATCGGTTGGCGAAGGACGGAGAATTTCTTCTCTGCGTCAATGCGTCCAATCGAGCCAAGATCGTATCGTGGCTTATTGAACACAGTCGGGGAGTTCCTGACTGTCACATCTCCGACCGCTCAGAAGAGATTGCGCAAATCGCCTTGCAGGGTTCCGCTGCGCGAGCGATCGTGGCGGCACTCGGATTGCCGCAGCTCGACCGACTCAAGCTTAGGGGATCCACGACGGTGCGAGTCGCGGATGAGGAGTGCCTGGCGGCACGAACGGGCTATACCGGAGAATTCGGTTACGAATTTTATGTGTACGGACAAGCCGGCACAGTTTGGAACAAGCTGTTGCACACAGGCAAGTCATTCGGTTTGAAACCGGCAGGGCTCGGCGCACGGGATCTCCTGCGTCTTGAGATGGGCTATCTGCTCTATGGCAACGATATCGATGAACGAACGACGCCGCTCGAAGCCGGAGCAGAATGGGCCGTGCGTTTTGAAAAAGGAGAGTTTGTCGGAAAGCAGGCCTTGTTGATTCAAAGACAAGGGGGCTTGTCCCGCCGATTCGTCGGTTTTGAATTGCTGGAGAAAGCCGTTCCTCGCCACGGTTTCAAGATTCTCTCCACGTCTTCACCGCAATCTCCCATCGGAGAAGTCACCAGCGGCAATCTTTCCCCTCTTCTCCAGAAGGGAATCGGATTGGGGTATGTATGTCCTCAGTATGCCGAACTTGGGACAGATCTCTTCATCGACATTCGAGGTAAAGCGGTTCCGGCGAAGGTTGTGAAGCCGGCGTTCTACAAGAAATCCAAGGGCTGATGACATATGGCTGATGGCACGAACAAGAAGCACGATGAGTCATGTTTGCCTGTGCCATAGGCCGTACGCCATTGACGATAGGTGTACCATGACGAAAAATATTTATACCGGGAAGGTCATTACACTGAACATCGACACCGTCCAGTTACCGAATGGGGTGACGGTGGACCTCGAAACCATCCGTCATCCAGGGGCGGCCGCGGTCGTTCCGATAAAAGATGATGGGACCGTGGTATTGATCAGGCAGTTCCGGCATGCCGCCGGCGGTTTCATCTATGAAATTCCGGCGGGAAAACTGACTCTCGGCGAAGACCCGTTGCATTGCGCTGCACGAGAACTGGAAGAAGAAGTCGGCTATCGAGCCTCTTCGTTTGAGCTGCTTTCAAGTATCTTTACGGCTCCCGGCTTTGCGGATGAAGTGATCCATGTTTACAAGGCGACCGGTCTCACGAAAGGGCGTCAGCAACTGGATCGTGACGAAGTGCTGGAGATCGTCGAAATGCCATTGCATCTGGCGATCACCCGAATTCAAGACGGCACGATCCGTGATGGGAAAACGATCGTCGGCCTACAAGCGGTCTATATCGGAAGTGCTCTTCCGCGTTGATCATCCCAACGAACTTACCACCTTATCTTTTCATCCTTTTTCTCGCCCATCGCGAAAGAAGGGAAGACATCCACGACTGAATTGCCCCAGACGGATCCTTAGTAGACCTGAGGCGCACATGTCTCGGTTCACAGAAATACCGGAATCGTGCTATCTTCGCCTACGCAGCGTCTGAATTCATCAATGCCTTATGGCCGTGAGCTTTAAAGAAGGAGAACTGTGCCAATGTTGCTAAAGGGGAAAAAGGGACTCATCATCGGCGTGGCCAATAAGCACAGCATCGCCTGGGCCATCGCGCAATCGACCGCCGGCCAGGGAGCACAGCTCCTCTTCAATTATCAGAATGAACGGCTGAAGCAAAACGTGGAAGAGCTCGCCGCCACACTGCCTGGCGCGAAAGCATTTCCCTGCGATGTGAGCAACGATGGTGAGATTGCGTCACTCATGCAGCAGGTTCAAAAGGAGGTCGGACAAATCGATTTTCTCGTGCACTCCCTGGCGTTCGCTCCCCGGGAAGAGTTGAGTGGACAATTCGTGAATACCACCCGACAAGGGTTTGCGATGGCGCTCGACATCAGCGCCTATTCTCTCGTGGCCGTCGCAAGAGCCGCCTTGCCGTTGATGACCGCCGGAGGGTCCATCGTCACTCTCACCTATCTCGGGAGCGAGCGCGTCGTGCCGCACTACAACGTGATGGGTGTCGCTAAAGCCGCACTTGAAGCCGCGGTCCGCTACTTGGCGTATGACCTGGGTCCGTTGAATATCCGGGTCAATGCCATTTCCGCAGGACCGATCAAAACACTGGCAGCACGCGGAGTCTCAGGTATTACCAAGATGGTCGATT
>NZ_JBLYIG010000428.1:0-3863 GCF_049222245.1 Nitrospira sp. BLG_2
GCTCGGATCCGTTCATTGGACATTGATGAGCTGAATGTGCGGCGGTTGCGTGTCGGCGAGCGAATTATGGCGGATCAATTGACGGCGGATGGGAAAGAAGCGCGGCGCAGTTGAAACGTTCTCGCTTGGTTGGAAGGATGACATCAGGGCCTTGACTCGGCGTCCTAACTACAACACGCTGCGTGAGATAAGGCAATTGATAAGGAGATGGCCCGGCTCATGGTTCAAAGATGAAAGCGGCACAATAAATTGCTGAATTTCGCGCAGAACGACTATGAGATTTAGGGGTTTTCCGCGTATCAATCGCTATAGAAACGCGACAACGTATGATCAGAGCAAGCAATGGAAACATTGTGGATGCATAGCGGAAACGTTATCCAAGCATAATGTAAAAATTGCATGTTCGAAGGAGCTCCGTCCTTGAAAAGGGACGGAGCTTTTTTATGGACCAACCGGTCAGTTTCATAACCCCGGCAGCTATTCTTCACGACCTGCTCCGATGAGATTCTATAGAGAAGACATCATCCGGCAAGGATGGGTTATTCTTGTTTCATCCGGTTTCCGGTAAGCATTTGATAGGCCTGCTGCACGGAATCGACAGGACTTACCTGCATAAGAAACGGTGTTTGCCAATCCGTCTCAGTCGGATCGAATTCATCGGGAACGAGGACGTGCCGGATATGCGCCGCATGAGCAGCGGCAAGTTTCTGGGAGAGGCTGCCGGCTTTGCTGATGCGCCCATCCGGGGCAATTCCACCGGTAATAATGATGTCTTTTTTGATCGGATCCCGCTTAGCAAGGGCCACCACCGTGATGCACACCATGGCGGATAAGCTGTCGCCGTAGATGGTGACGCGATCGGGAACAGATATCATCACGGTCCAGGTGTCAGTAGAGAGATCGGCCGCCAGGGCGGCGCGGTAGATGGCTTGCTGAACCGATGTCTGAGCCTTTCGGGACAACTTGCCTGGACCGCGGGTAAACGAGACCATCAATCCCGTGTGATCGGTTCGCTCTTGGAACGTAAGCGTGAGACGGGTAACCGTTCCAAGTGGCTGACCGTCACCCGAGAGCGTAACCCCCAAGATCGGAATGGTTCGCATATGCGAAGAGACTCCCTCTCCATTGGAGGCGAAAGGCTCCCCGCACAATGCGAAGAACAGAAGCAACGCGGTGGCACCGATGCCGTACCCGGGTATTACCGAGCGATGCAACGCGCGACGTTTTATAGGCTCCTTTACGCTGCGGCATTTGCCTTCCTCGATCCCATGAATACCGGACTGCGTCCTTCTTAGGTCGGTGTTTGTCCCAACATTATATATTGCCGTCGCATAGTCCCCCGTCAAATTTTGCGACCCCGCATACCCAGCGCTACGCGGCACAACATTGCACTGTTATTCATGCAGCTTGTCGATTCTCCGACGTCTCGCCGGCGGTCTGTTGTCGCTCGGTTGCCGCATGTTCGATTTCAGCGTTGATTTCACCGCCAAGAAGCAGCACCATTCCACTCCAATAGAACCACAGCATCAGGACGATGACGCCGGCGATGGATCCATAGACCTTGTTGTAGTCGCCGAAATTATCCACATACACCTTGAACCCCATCGATACGACCAGCCACATCACCACGGCAAAGACCGATCCCGGAGACACCCATCGCCAGTCTTGGTGGATATCCGGACACACGTAATAGATCACGCCGACGACGAACAGCATGACGCCGGCCACGACCGGCCATTGGAGGAGGTTCCACGTCAGGGTGAATACCCGTCCCAATCCCACTAAATCGGCGATCCACGCGCCGATACTTGGTCCATACAGCACAAGGGTCAAGGACAGGATGACAAACCCGGCTAATCCGACGGTGAGCGCGATTGCCGTGAGGCGCACCCGCCAAAACGGGCGGCTATCCGTCTTGACTCCATACACTACGTTCAACGCGTCCATGATCGCCGTCATCCCGCTCGACGATGCCCACAGCGCGCCCAATCCGCCGAGCGAAAGTATATTGGTGCCGCTGCCCTCCGTGACTTGTCGCAAGAACCGTTCGACCATGGAGAGGGCGTCATTCGGCAAAACCTGACGCAAGTAGCCCATCAGTTGAGGCATATAATTTTCCACCGAGAAGACTCCCATCAGCGCGGTAAGGAAGATCAGGGCGGGAAACAACGCCAGGAGGACATAGTAGGACAGCTGCGCGGCGCGACCCAGCAGCTCATCGCTGAGACTTTCACGCCACAGTCTCCGGCTCAGCTCTCGGAGCGACAATCCACCCAGTTTCCAGGGATTGTACGCGGGCGATGGGCTGGTGAGCGATGATTCAGCCGATGTCCGACTCATGCCGCCCCTTCAAAGCCAGGTAAGATCGCGTTAAAAAAAGCATTCTGTACGAGTTTGACGATAATTTGCCATGTATTGGCCTGAGGATTCTCGACTCGTCCCGACATATCACTTTGTGTCGCGACTTCATCGCGCGGCGTATTCTCCAGCAACGACATGACTCCATCGACAACCGCCTTGTATATCTTGTTGGACAGGGCCTTGTCTTGGTCCTTTTTCGGATCATAGACGTCAACATCCCGGAGCATCGGTTTGACGTACCCGTCGATGCGGTTATTTTTCACCGCCAGTTCGCTGAACAGCGCAAACTTTCCACGGTACGCATCCATATTGCCATAGGCGCGCATGACGTCGTTGAACGCGGTCAGGTCGGTTTTGATGATCTTGACCGCCAGGTCAAAATCAGGGCGCGGCTTCTCAGGCCGAAAGGTCCCTGTGACGACCGTCGGGCCGCTGCCCATGAATTTGCCTGTGATCTTCACGACGCCGGTGCCTTCCTCCAGCCGATTACTGAAGTTGTCCACATCCGCGTTGATATCCGTCAGGAACAGGCGATAGTCCGGATCGGTCGCCCGATTGAGGAATCCCGCCTCGCTGTTGAGTATTTTCCCGTGGCCGATTTTGAAGATGAACGACGGATCGCGGTGAGCCTTTGCCGTCTGCTCCGCTCCCCGCTCGAGTTGACGCCGCTGTTTGGATTCGGTCTCTTGTTTATACACATAGGCAATCTTGGCGCCTTCCAGCACAAACGATTCAAGTGCAAGAACCGTCTGCTTCTCATGCATGACTCGGCCCGTCGCGCTGAAGGTCCCCTCCTTCATAACCAGATTGTAGTCCCCGACAATGGGCTTCAAATCGGCAATGCGCAGCCCGCTCAACTTGACGGAGGCATCGACCGAGGGAAGCGGCCTGGCCAGTGGATCCGCCCGGCCGCTGAACTCCAGGGGCGCGGTATCGAACACTCTGCTGCGCATGCGTAATTCAGAGGGGTGGGATTGCGCGTCTTCCGGACGATTCGTAAGATTGCGCGCCTCAATGTCCAGCGCCGTCATCCGGATCGGATCGGCATTAGGCTGCGCGGCATACCTGACCTCCCCGTTCTTGATGAAAAGGGCCGCTTCGAAGGGCATCATGTCCCGGACTTGATCTTGCCAAGGAGGCGCCTGATCGGCTCCTTCGTTCGCCTTCGTGTTCACCTTTGCCGACGCGGTTTCGATTTGCTGCCGCGTGGCCGAGAAAACTGGATCGCTCAGTTGAATAGTGGCGGACACTTTGCCGGCCAACAGGGGGGCGAATTGGGCATCCAGCACGATTTCAGGGACCTCGGCCAGCGGAGGATCCGGATGCGCCTCTTGTCGCACCACCACATTTTCCAAGTCCACAGATAGGGCAAGCGGATGTAGGTCGAGTGTGCCGATCTGGATGCTGTATCCTTCCACCACTTCGTTGGCCGATCGTTCCGCATAGCGACGAAGCGGTTCATCCGCGAAAAACGCGGCCGTTAAAAGAATCACCGTTAGAAC
>NZ_JBLYIG010000429.1:0-4167 GCF_049222245.1 Nitrospira sp. BLG_2
ATTGAACGGCCCTCAGGATTGTGTCAAGGAGACGGTTCTGCGCTATCAGAAACGGAGAGATACGCTGGTGGGCGGGCTGAATCGAATCGGCTGGCAGGTCGCGAAGCCGCTGGCCACGATGTTTGTGTGGGCACGCATCCCCATCCCCTATCGCCATATGGGCTCGTTGGAGTTTTCGAAACTGTTGCTCAAAAAGGCGAAAGTCGCGGTCTCTCCCGGCATTGGATTCGGCGAAGGCGGCGATGAGTACGTTCGATTTGGGCTGGTGGAGAACGAACATCGCACCAGACAAGCCGTCAGAGGAATCCGCAAAGCCCTCAATCTCGATGGGGGAGAAGAATGAAGTCGCGCATCGGAGTTGGGATCGTGGGGTTCGGCACGGTCGGCACCGGTGTCGCCAAGATCCTCCTCAATAATGCTGCTGTCATGAGTCGCCGCACCGGAGCGCCGATCGAGCTGGTTCGCGTGGCGGATCTGGACATTGAGCGGGATCGGGGAGTGCTGCTGAGACCCGGTCTGTTGACCACCGATATCAAACGAGTGCTGACCGATCCCGACATCGACATCGTGATCGAACTCATCGGCGGTTACGATACCGCGAAGCGAGTCATCCTGGATGCGATCGCTTCCGGAAAGCATGTCGTGACGGCGAACAAAGCTCTTCTCGCCCTTCACGGAGAGGAAATCTTTGAAGCCGCCACCCGCAACGGCGTGAATGTGGGATTTGAGGCCAGTGTCGGAGGCGGGATTCCTGTCATTCGGGCATTGACGGAGGGGCTTGCCGGCAATACCATCGAATCCATCTACGGCATCATCAATGGGACGTCCAACTATATCTTGTCAAGAATGACCCGTGAGGGACACGGTTTTGACGAGGTGCTGAAGGATGCCCAACAAGCCGGTTATGCCGAATCCGATCCGACGTTCGATGTGGCCGGGATCGATTCGGCGCACAAACTCGCGATTCTTGTCAGTCTCGCGTATGGGACGCCCGTCAACGTCAAAGAGATCTATACGGAAGGGATTACCAATATCACCCCGACCGATATCGCCTATGCCAAACAGTTCGGCTGTACGATTAAGTTACTGGGGATCGCGAAACTCGTGGATGGAGAAATCGAGGCTCGAGTCCATCCCACCATGCTTCCCTCCGCTTCGCCTATCGCCCAAGTCGAAGATGTGTACAATGCCATTCAACTGGTCGGAGATGCCGTCGGCGATGTCGTGCTGTATGGGCGAGGAGCCGGATCCATGCCGACCGGGAGCGCCGTGGTCGGCGACGTGATTGCGATCGGGCGGGATCTGCTCAAAGGCGCCATCGGCCGAGTGCCGGTGGCGTCATTTCAGCAGGATCAGCGACGGCCGATTCGGTTGAAGCAGATGGAAGAGATCAGCTCGCTCTATTACTTGCGATTTACAGTCGTGGATCGTCCCGGTGTGTTGGCCCAGATCGCCGGTGAATTGGGCCGCTGCGGGATCAGTATTTCCTCTATGGTGCAACAAGGACGCCGCGAAGGACAGACGGTGCCGGTTGTCATTAAGACCCATACGGCGAGAGAGCGCGACGTCCAAACCGCGCTCCGCGAAATCAATCGGACGGCCTTCGTCTCCGAACCGACGAGGCTCATTCGCGTGGAAGGCAAGGATGAGTGACCGATGAATCGTTGGCGCGGAGTCATTGAGGAATACCGCAAATTCCTCCCGGTCACTGAGAAGACCCCCGTCATCAGCCTGGGAGAAGGAAACACACCCCTGGTGCGCGCCACAAGACTGGCGAGAGCGATCGCGCCGGGAGTTGAGCTCTACTTGAAATTCGAGGGCGTCAATCCGACCGGTTCGTTCAAAGACCGAGGCATGACATTGGCCATCTCGAAGGCCGTGGAGAGCGGCGCGCGAGCCGTGATGTGCGCGTCGACCGGCAACACGTCCGCCTCGGCGGCTGCGTACGGAGCGCGCGCCGGCCTGGCGGTCTACGTGTTGATCCCTGCCGGTAAGATCGCGATGGGTAAACTCTCCCAGGCGATGATGCATCAAGCGACGGTGATCCAGATCGAAGGGAACTTTGATCAGGCCCTGGCGCTCGTGAAAGAGTTTTCAGCCAGCCTGCATATCGAGTTGGTGAACTCCGTGAACCCGTTCAGGATCGAGGGACAGAAGACCGCCGCCTTTGAAGTGTGCGATCAACTCGGCGACGCTCCGGCTCTTCATGTATTGCCGGTCGGGAACGCCGGGAATATCACGGCCTATTGGAAGGGATACAAAGAATATCGCGCGGCGAACCAAACCATGAGAGTGCCTCGCATGATGGGATTTCAAGCCGCGGGCGCCGCGCCGATTGTGTTGGGCAGGGTCGTCGAACAACCGCAGACTATCGCGACCGCCATTCGAATCGGCAATCCCGCCAGTTGGTCCACGGCCTTGAAAGCCGTGGAGGAATCCGCAGGGTCGATCGACATGGTGACGGATGATGAGATTCTCCAGGCCTACCAGGCGGTAGCGGCCATGGAAGGGGTTTTTTGCGAACCGGCTTCGGCCGCTTCAGTCGCCGGCGTGGCCAAGCTGCATCGAGCCAAGGCGCTACGGGAAGGAGAGACGGTGGTATGCACCCTGACAGGGCATGGTTTGAAAGATGCCGATACCGCAATCGGTGTGTCGAAGCAACCGCAAACCGTCAAGGCGACTCGAGAGGACGTTGCCCATTTATTAAACATGTGAAAGACGCGTGGATCTCATGAAATATGTGATCGTACATGCCGGGGGGATGGCGGACCATCCGAGACCGGAACTGGAGGGACGGACACCGCTACACGCCTCATCGACCCCTCATCTCGATCGCCTGGCGCAAATCGGAGAGCTCGGCCAACTCGTGACTCCCGTGGATGGAGTTCGCCACGGGAGCGGATTGATCGGCGCAGCGATTCTTGGATTTGACCCGCGGAAGTTTTACCAGGGCCCCGGGCCGCTGGAAGCGGCGAGTTTGGGCGTATCGGTGACGGAACATGATGTGGTGTATCGCTGCACGATGGTGACTTTGCGACCGGAGGGCGGCAAGGGCGGCGATATTAAGGAGTTAGGGCCGCACGTGATCATGGACGACGCGACGGCCGGATTGATCGAAACCGAAGACGCTCGTGAATTGATCGAAGCGATCAATGAAGCGCTCGGCTCGGAAACCATCCAGTTTTATCCTGGAGCGGGGCATCGTCATTTGATGGTGTGGGTGGATGGAAAGGCGCGAGCCGTCTGCAATGACCCTCAGACGATACTCGGGCAATCCATCGCCGATGCCTTACCCACGGGAGACGGCGCGGATATTCTCCGGAAGTTGATGGATGCCGCGCACCTGATCCTCCGTGACCATCCTGTGAACGAAGAGCGGATCGCGGCGGGGAAGAAGCCGGCAAACTGTGTCTGGCTGTGGGGGGAAGGGCGGGCGGTCATGTGGCCGAGCGTGGCGGAAAAATATGACATCGTCGGAACGGTCGTGGCGACCAGTGACGTCTATCGTGGCGTAGGGATGAACGCGGGGCTCGAAGCGGTGGACCCCGATCGGCTGGTCGGCGGCGATCTTCGCACCAAGGCGACGGTGGCCCTGGAGGAATTGGCCAAGAAGGATTTTGTGTATGTCCATGCCGAATTGACGGATGAGGTGATACACGGGACTGATATCAAGGCCAAAGTCCAAGGTATCGAAGAGTTTGATCGCAATCTGGTCGGACCGTTAGTCGACGGCTTGGCCAAACACGGTCCCTATCGTTTCCTCATCATTTGCGATCAGGAAGAAGATCCACGGAGCCCGGCGTTCTATACGTTTGGTGAAGGAGGGATCACAGGATTGGAGACAGTCGGTCGCCGCTTCACCGAGGCCGATGCGCTTGCCTCGAACATGCCTGCCCGTGATGCAACCAAATTCGTCAACAAATTCTTCTCCAAAAACTGAGCCATGGCGCTGATCGTTCAAAAATACGGAGGCACTTCCGTTGGAACGATTGAGCGGATCCACAGTGTGGCCGATCGGGTGGCTCACACGCAGCGGGAGGGCAATCAGGTCGTCGTCGTGCTCTCGGCAATGAGCGGGGAGACGGATCGCCTGGTCAAGCTCGCGCATGCAGTGACCACTGTTCCGGACGAACGCGAATTGGATATGCTGCTCTCCACGGGAGAGCG
>NZ_JBLYIG010000430.1:0-8037 GCF_049222245.1 Nitrospira sp. BLG_2
GTTGAAGGTCATCAAACACGTCTTTCCCCTTGCCACATGCACGATCGATATTGACGGGACCGCCGACCGCGCCTGCATCGAATTCGAGATCAAGCGATGCATGGCGCCCTGCACCGGCAACCAGTCGAAGGAAGAGTACCACCAAATCGTCAAACAGGTCCGCCAATTTCTGGAAGGTCGAGATCGCGAGTTGCTGGACGATCTCCGTGTCCGCATGGAAACGGCGGCGGAGCGAGAAGAATTCGAGGAAGCGGCCCGTCTGCGGGACCGTCTCTTCAAGATCGAACGGATGCTGGAAAAGCAGCGAATCACGCAGACCTCGGCTACCGATCAGGACGTGATCGGCTTAGCCAGACAAGGCTCTGCGGTGGACCTCCAGATTCTATTCGTGCGGGGCGGCTTGCTGATCGGACGGAAGGATTTCTTCTGGCCTCAGTCCGCCGCGGTGTCCGATGAGGAGTTGGTCCGCTCCGCTATCGAGCAGTTCTACAACAAGGACGGGCAGCCACCGAGAGAAGTCCTTGTCCCGACCGATCTCGAGGACGCCGCTCTGATTCAGCAATGGCTGTCCGACAAGCGAGGGGAATCCGTTCGTGTGCGTTCGCCGGAGCGAGGCGCCAAGCATCAGCTCGTCCTCTTAGCCGAAGAAAATGCCGCTGCGGCTGTCGCCGACCACTTGCGCGATGAGGAACTTGACCGGCAAGCCGGCGAGGAACTGAAACGGTTACTGCGGCTGGAGCAGGCTCCACATCGGATTGAAGGATTCGACATCTCGAATACGATGGGCGACCAGTCCGTCGCCTCGATGGTCGTCTGGGAAGACGGACAGATGAAGAAGGCGGACTATCGACGGTTCAAGATCCAAACAGTCATGGGGGCCAATGACTTCGCGAGCATGAAAGAGGTGGTCACGCGTCGCTATGGACGGGAGGAGAACCTGACCCAGCCGGATTTGATTCTCATCGACGGCGGATTAGGCCAACTGGCCGCCGCGCTGGAAGGGCTTAAAGAGGTCGGACGACATAGCCTGCCGATCCTTGGGTTGGCCAAAGCCCGCGGTGACAAAGAGGAGCGCGTCTTCCTGGCGGGAAGAAAAAACCCGATCGTGCTCAAACCGCAATCTCCCTCCACTCATCTGCTCCAGCGCATTCGCGATGAGGCCCATCGCTTTGCGATCACGTTCCATCGAAAGCTGCGAGGCAGATCACTCGTCGGCTCCAGATTGGATCAGGTCATCGGAATCGGTGAGATTAGACGCAATCAACTTTTAAACCAATTCGGCAGCCTAGACAAACTGGCTTCGGCCAGCGATGACGCGCTACGGGAAATCGGTCTGAATGCAAAAATTATCGTGGAACTCCGTAAGGCGCTTAGCAAGTAGCATGTATCAGCCTCTACCAGCCGCCTAGAATAGGGCACGCAAACTGAGCGCGCCTAGGCGAACGAACGCGTCGTACGCCCCGTCAACGGTCGGATTCAAATTGCCGATGACGGCGCGCGATTCGTAGAACCATTCCTGATAGGCAAGATCGAGTCCGATGCCTTTCGGCCACAGAGCCGATTCTCCGCTGCAGGGGATCACACCCAGGAATCGCCCTGCTCCCTTGCAAAGAAACCCGGTACCCAGCGACAGCGTATGAGCCGGCAAAGAAATTGTCGCGGGATTGAACGTACGATCCGGAACAGGGTCATCTGTATACGTATAGCCGGAGCGCACCGCGACCTCCCAGTGCGGGAGCCATCGCGGATTCAGCCACTTATACTCGGTTCCGAATGCAATCACCGGCACGTTGTTCCACTGTTGCGGCTGGGGAATCGTCGCCCCGTTCGAAAGACGAATATCAAGATTCTTATTCAGGCTCCAGCCCACATACTCGACATCGAGTTCCACCTTCCATTCGTTCTTGCTTGTGCGCACCGGCCAGACTGCGATGGCTCCAGTTATTATTTGCGGCAAGACAAGATCGGTGGATGCATCGGCCACTTTCGCTCCGTTGACTAATAATGATCCACTCAACGGCAAAACTGCTTGACTGCGATAGATCAGTCCGGTGGACATAATCGGTTTGCCGGCTCCGTTTCTTACGGGGGTATAGAGGAGGCTGGCCGTGATGCCCGCCCCTGTTCCTTTCCCATTGAGCTCGATAGACGCCCCGGCCGGGATGCCCAAGACTCCGGCGCTCATCTGTTTCTGCTCGACATGCCCTTCGCCGAGAAAGCTCGCAAACGTGTAAATGTCGGCGCTTACGCCCACCGACAGATTCTCGCTTATCTTGTAGGCAACGGTCGGCTTGATAGCGATCAACGGAAGCGCGGCCGAGGTCACAGCCGTATTGAACGGGCCATCGACGGGGTAACGAGTATTCAATCCGAAGGGCGAAGTTAACCCGATTCCAACCGTCACCGGCGAAAACATGGATGATCCAATACGGGCAAGATTGGCACTGAGATAAAAATTACTCGGAGGAGGCCAGTTCACACTGCCATTGAAGTCGCCATGGCTTTCGACACCGGTCGGGCTCTTGAATTTGACGGATCCGCCGACCAAATTGACGCCGAGCACGCTTTGAATGCCGTGAACTTGGGTCAATCCGGCCGGATTGTAGCGAATCGCGGAGGCATCGTCGGCTTCGGCGGCAAAAGCATTGCCCTGCCCTGCCGCGCGCGCCCCCTGAGGCTGAAAACGAAGAGCTTGAGCATCGGCAATCGCCGGCTCTAGGAGACAATAGAATAAGACGAGTGCAATGACCCAGCCTACCGGTCGATGAGCCATACTTGCACCCGAACCTTGGTATACTGTTAAGTAGATTATCGTATCTTATGGGTTTACAATAGCAGGCTTTGTTCTCAGATGATCTTCTCATGACAAGCAAAAGTAAATAGGAAGAAGAGACATGGTCCATACGTATAGAGACAGTTGGCCCTATAGATGATGTTATAGAGGCCTAGTGTGATTTTAAGGTGATTTTTTACTAATTCCTATGTTATAGGGTCACGTCCTCAAAGGTTAGGAGGGTCTCTATGACTCATACGTCCACCAAACAACCTTTTCCGCAGACTGCCTTTGACGCTCTCTCAAAATCCGAGTGCCGGAACTTTCTTGAGGTCCTCCATTACGCCATGCAGGCGGGAACTCCCGATGACGTGCGGGAGGTGCTCGTTCTATTCCAAAATCATTTCCGCTTCACGAAAGCTTTAGGGGGGCTCGTTCGTCTTGGGCCAAATCGGACATTTGCCGGATTCAGTAATGTCGTCAACGCCAGTTATCCCGATGAATGGCTGTACATGTACTGGAAAAATGGCTTTGCGGACGTCGACCCGGTATTCAAGTCCGCTTTGAAATCACCCGGCACGCAACACTGGCGAGAGATCTATCGGCACATGTCCTCCGAGAAAGAACATGAGTTTATCGCCACGGCACGGCAATTCGGTCTCTGTGATGGCATCACGACAGGATCCGTTGATCAAGCCTGCGGAGTCGCCACCTTCTGTTCATTCGCCAGTGAGCAAACTCTCGACGCAAAACGAATGGTTCCACTCGTCGAATACGCAGGGTATTACATTCATATGGCCTTGCTAAGAACCGCCCCCAAATCCGTGCCGCAAACAGATCGATGCGTCAAGGAGCTTTCCTCTAGGGAAGTCACGATCCTCAATTGGATGAAGAATGGAAAAACCAACTGGGAAATCGGCAAGATTCTTGGAGTCAGTGAGCGAACCATACGATTCCATATTGAGAGCATCTTCTCCAAACTGGAGGTGACTTCCCGATCTCAAGCCGTCGCAACCGCCATGGAGCACGGTCTACCCGCCCTTCATGGGCTGCCCACCGCCATCTAAGCATTCATTTGCACCAGCTTCGGGGTTACCTGCTGCCGGGGTACGCTTCAACGGCTAGGCAGTGTGTACCAATAACCGATTTTCCGCCAATTCTGCATATTCCACCGTGCCCCTTTCTTGGCCCAGTCCTGGTCGGCGTACGCGTTTCGGGCCAGGAGCCGGCGTTGTCGTTGTCAGCCAATCCAGCATACCAGGACGACACGTTGAGGCTTGTGAGCGAAACTCGTCCAAATCGAGTAGCCCACCGATAGAAAGCACCTCTGTCGGTGGCAGCGCAACCGGTTCTCCAATGGCGCGGCATGGCCATCCCATGCGTTGAACAACCCGCAGTAGCCTATGTTCCACCACCATATATGTGTAACGGACATCATGAAGCAGACACCATTGGTACATGCCTTTGAAGATCGCTTTCATCAGCCTTGCGGAAAGCCCGCGATCGGCAATCTCCGGATCGACAGCGAGTCGCGTGATTTCCGCGGTATCAGTTTCTTTCCGGACATAGTGATTTCCCACAAGGCAGGCGCTGAATTCACTCTCCAACATGAACGGGACAGGCGCATGGGTCATGCGGACTAATCCCAGCAATCTGACATCATTTGCGAATATGCCGATCGAAGTGCTCCACGTATCATACACATCGGCTTCGAGGCGGTCGGCCCGTTCAGGCACCCACTTCAGCCGTTCGGCAAATATACGATGCCGCAATCGATACGCCTGAGTTAGGTCTTCCTTTGTTTCGAGCGTCTTGACGAGAAACTCTCCCTCGTAGAAGCGTATTCCTCTTTCCTCGTCGGTCTCTAATGCTTGCATACTATTCCTCCTGGATGGCCTGATGCAGGGTCTGACAGGGCTGATTGTCTGGCGAAGGAGGCGAATGGAACCATTACCGCGAAGGAAACGTCACCTGGCGGGTCCGCCAGGTGATTTCCGAGCCGCAATTACATATAAGATGACGCTGTGACCTGATAGGCGGTATCAGCAAAGACTAGGTAATTAGGTATGAGGCGTCAGATAAGGAGGACGGTAACGTGGCGGAAAGCAAGACCAATTTTCAACTGTTGGACGGCGGGCTTCGATCAACCTCAGCACTCCCCCTTTCTCAGGCCGTACGCCCTCTGAAGGAGTCTTTCGGCCTGCGCAAATTGGAGCCATGCGCCGGTGAATTAACCACCGCGTTCAAGGCGACTGAAAGCCGTTTGAGTAAGCTCCTGGAAGATCGCACCCGTATCGGTCGAGACTTGCACGACTGCGTGTTGCAGTCGCTGTATGCGATCGGTTTGAACATTGAAACGGCTCAGCGGAACAGGAACGATCAAACGGCGGAAGGCAAAGAGACCGACGACCGGATGATCCAGCAGATCAATCAGCTGATCCATGAGGTCCGCGGGATGATTCGAGAGTTAGAATCCGGAAGTGTCCAAGAATTTGATTTATCTTCGGAACTCTTCACTCTGTGCACGACTTACGAGCAAACAGGAAGAGTACAGATAAAGCTGGATCTCCAACGCAGCGCCATTGATGTGCTGACGAACGAGGAAGAGAAGGAAATCCTGAATATCGTGCGCGAGGCTCTCAGCAACTGCGCGCGCCATGCCAACGCAACCCGGGCCGTCGTCTCGATTCGAATGCGAGAAACCCGAATTCGAGTGGGCATCCATGACGACGGCATCGGATTTTCGACAGCGGTCGGACGGACACAAGGATACGGGCTTGCCAATATGGAAACTCGAGCCAAACGGCTAGGGGGTATATTGAGAGTCCAGTCCAAGATCGGAGAGGGCACACAAGTCATTGCGGAGTTTTCATTGGAACCCCTTTTGACTTCCGTATGAAACAGCCATCGACCAGCATTGTTCTTATTGACGACCACGAGATGGTCCGTAGAGGGCTCCGCGCGCTGTTGCACTTGGAACCGGATATGGCGATCGTGGGGGAGGCCGCCACTGTGGCGGACGGCGTAGCCGCCGTTGAGCGTCTTGCCCCGCAGATGGCGTTACTCGACGTGAAGCTTCCCGACGCCTCGGTCACCGAAGCCTGTCGGCGGCTTCTGGCCGTTGCGCCGAAGCTTCGGATTCTCGTGCTCACCAGTTACGCCGAAAATTCCACAGTGATGGCCGCAGTTCAAAACGGCGCCCACGGATACATACTCAAGGATGTTCGAATGGACGATCTGATTCGCGCCATTCGTATCGTCGCCAGCGGCCATGGTTATCTGGACCCCCGAGTCACTCAGCAAGCCCTGCATTGGATTCGGACCAGTTCACACCTTGGAGCGACTTCCCAGGGCACCTCCCGGCTGTCCCCGCAAGAGCGCTTGATCCTGCCGCTTCTGGCTGAGGGAAAAACAAATAAGGAGATCGCCGTCCAGCTTCGGTTGAGCGACAAAACGGTGAAAAACTATCTGGCCAATATTTTCGATAAGCTTCATGTCAAGCGCCGCACGGAAGCTGTTGCTTGGTTCATGAAGGAAACCCAAGTGTCCGGTGCCGCGCGAAGTCAAAAACTTTAGCGCACCTATAACGAACCCCCTTAGGGCTTTTTCCTCCAACGCTTACCTGGCTCCGATGACCCCTCTGGCATTGATGGATTGCCAGGCTTATACTACCTTCAAGCGCATGTTCCAAGATTGACCCACCTCCCATGGAGACAGGGCCAGCCTTGTAGTTTCATCTGTATGACACCGGGTCTCTTCCCTATGAGCGCGCCGCTGGATACCGACAGCCTGATGTTCACCGAACTTGTCGGCCTACGCCGCCGAGTCTTCGAATTGCAACAGGCATTGGCCGACGCAGAACATAGCCGTGCCCCTGCACGCCTATCGGCGCATCCGGCCGGTCAAGTCCGTGAATTCCTCTGCGCTCAGCCTGGTGAAGCAACAGCCGATGCGCCGTGGCAAGCAGGAACTCAAGATGAGTTGGCGAGCCCTATGGAGCTGAAACCTCGGCGCAAAGAGGGTGCGACCTTCGACCTCTGCCTCCGGCCCGATGAGCAGGTACGGGAAAATGAGGCGCTCTGGAGAGCTCTCTGTGAACATGCGGATGTAGGAATTGCGCAGCTTAGTCTCGACGGGCAATTTGTCCGCGTGACCCCCCGCCTCTGCGAGACGCTAGGCCACTCCTTGGAGAACATACTGCACAGAACATCACGGGATCTCATGCACCCCGATGACGTCTGCGCCGATCGGACTCATCTCCAAGAATTGCTCGCCGGCAAACGTCTTTCGTGCTCGATGGAGAAACGGTATCGTCGCGGCGACGATACGTGGGTATGGGTCGCCGAGACTGTGTCGCTGATCCGTTCGGACGCCGGCGAACCGGCTTATTTCATCGCCGTCGTTCAGCATATCGATGACCGCAAACGGTCCTCCTCACTCCTCCAAGCCGCCATCAATTCGGTCGCGGACGGCTTGCTCGTTGTCGACCGACAGGGAACGGTCACCAGTGTCAACCAGCGTTTCCTTGATTTCTGGAATATCCCCCACTCATTCGCGAACAGCGGAAACCACGAGGCGCTATTGACCTTAGTCGCTGAACACATTCATGACCCCGAGGCATTTATACGCAGAGTTTGCGAGCTTTATGCCCATCCGGATCAGGAAAGCTTTGATGTGCTTGAGTTCAAGGACGGACGGGTTTTCGAGCGCCACGCCAGACCGCAGATTCTCGATGATGAAATCGTCGGCCGCCTCTGGAGCTTCCGTGATATTACCGAACACAGACGCGCCGAGGAAGCCTTACGTGCAAGCGAGCGTAGACTCCAGCGCTTCGTGGCGGAAGCCCCTGTCGGGCTCTGTATTCTCGATGACAACTGGCGCGCGATCAGCGCCAACAAAGCTTTTTGCGAGCTGACCGGATATGAAGAACGTGAAGTGATCGGCAGTACGTATGCCCTCTATACGCACCCCGAAGATCTTTCCGCCAACATCGTGTTGACGGGCGAGTTTTTCCGAGGGATTCGATCAGAATATACCTACGAGAAGCGATACATTCGTAAGTCCGGTGAAATTATTTGGGTCTCAGTCAAAGCGACTCGCGTGGAGTTATCGGGTCATGCCGAACCGCTCCTCCTTGCCGCGGTTCAGGACATTACCGAGCGCAAGCTGGCCATGGAAGAACGCGAGCGCTTGAGCCGAGACCTGCACGATAATATTTTACAAGCCCTCTACGCGGTTGGCATGCAGTTGGAAGCGGGCAAGTT
>NZ_JBLYIG010000431.1:0-5950 GCF_049222245.1 Nitrospira sp. BLG_2
AGGGGACGGAGAACGAGCAGGAGAGAGAGGATGGAAAGACGGCGGCGGTTGCCGACGGGTTTCCCCAATATCCAGAGCCAACCCCCGCTCCGGCCACCCATACTTCTCCCACAACGCCCGGCGGGCACTCGCCGTGATTCATAGGGTTCACAATCCGCACATGAGTCTCTTCGAGAGGCTCCCCGCATCCGACCAAGGGCCGCGATCCGCGTTCCGATGCGGAGGACTCTCTAACGATCGAATCGGCCAATGCGTCGGCCTCAACATGCAAGACGCTCGGTTCCAACCCCGCCCGCTTCATCGTCACCAATAGCGTGGCTTCCGCGAGCCCATATCCCGGAGCAAAAGCCGTTCGTCGGAAGCCACGTGGACCAAAGGTGTCGATAAACTGATCAACCGTCTCCGGATGAATGGGTTCGGCCCCGCAACTGGCGACCATCCATGTGCTCAGGTCAGCCCCCCACTCTTTCTGTTGCCGCACTGCTCTGAGACAAGCCTCATAGCAAAAATTCGGTCCACCGCTATGAGTAATCCCGAACCGAGATACCGCCTCGAGCCAGCGCAACGGCCGTCGGAGAAACGTGACGGGCGACATGAGATAGGCAGGAATACCGGAATAGAACGGGGCGATGATTCCGTGCAGCAATCCATAATCATGGAAATATGGCAACCAGCAGAGGGACCGGCTACTGTCCGATACTTCTCCGGCCAGGCTCAAAGCCCTGCAGTGAGAGAGTACGTTCTCGTGGCTGATCATGACGCCGCGAGGAACGGCCGTCGACCCTGAGGTATATTGCAAATAGGCAAGGATGGAGCTGTGATGCTGTGGCGACTCAACCGAATCGGCGGAATTGTATGGTTGATCCGTCGCCATCCACTTGATCACACCCGTCTCGTTGGGAATCAAAAGCTCCGAAGAGAGAGCCGTAATACCTGAGGTCGTGAGCACCAACGATATCTGAGCATCCGCAATAATGTTGCGCAGCCTCGGCAGACCATATTTTCGCCTGATGGAGTCAGGAGCTGGGGCGGGAACAGGCACGAGACCGGCGCGAATACATGCCCAAAAGGCGCATGCGGCATCGACCCCCTGCGGGTAGAGCAGAAGAGCGTGGGCTCCTGGGTGGCCCTCGCGAGCGAGACGTCCGGCAAGCGAACGCACCTTGCATTCAAGCTGGCCATAGGTCAGTTGAATCTCAAGCTCAAGGTTGTCGCGAATCAAGGCATAGGCAAGCTCATTCGGCTGTTGCCTGCATCGATGTTCGAAGAGATCGGCGAGGTTATGGATAGCCCGAGGAGCAAGTTCAGGCATGTATGCGGGACACCCAGTCTTCTATTCTGAATCCTATTTAACCGTTATCGGCTACCGTTCACCGAGGATTAGAGTAGTGTGACTGATAACAAATTCAAAGAATTTCTACGTTTCCAACCGCATAGGAATTCTCTTCCTGACCGTTCATGCGTCGTCGAAGCGGTGGAGTAGGTGTGAACAAGACCGTTGTTCAAGGTGTAATTAGTCAACACTAATGTAATGAACTGAAGCGAGGTTTTGTCGCATTCTGCGTCAATAGGTGGAAACAGCTCTGGGGGGTTTTTCGTCAATCACCACCCTAATCCCCTGCACACGGCTCTGCCGAATGACATAAGCCATTGATAAGACGTACCATATAGTCGCTGCGCATCACGAAATGGTGGCACGCTGATCGCAAGAGTGGATTATCGAGGAGAGACAAATGCTTATCGGGAGGGTAGTGTTGTGCGCCGCATTAGTTGGTTTATCAGGGTTGGGATTCAGCAATATCGGAGTGCAAGATCTCGCTGTTTCCCCCAAGGGAGGCGATCCGGTCAGTGGGCGGGAAATCTATGTGAATACCTGCATTCGATGTCATGGAATCGACGGCAAAGGTGTCCTCGAAGTCAAGCTTGTTCCGCCTCCCGCTGACCTGACCTCGCCCGCCGTTCAGAGGAGGCTCGACGGGACCCTATTTCGACGAATTCACGAAGGCAAACCGAATACTGCTATGGGCGCGTGGAAGCACAGTCTCTCTGATGAAGAAATTTGGGATATCTTGGCGTATGTGCGTACGTTCGGGACCGAACTTGGCGGGCAACCATGATGAATCCAATGGGCAAAAGATGTCTCACACGGATTGCGACAAAATACGATCAACCTCATTCATGGATGAGGAAGCATCTCTGATGTGAAGGAATGAGGATCTATTTATGGGCCGACCGTCGAGTGCAGCCATCGTGCTTCTGAGTATGCTACTGGTGACGATCAGTTGTGTCCCACCTCCGCGAGTGACGGGGAATGAGGAGACAGCTGGTCGTTACCACATGGAGTCAGCGGTCGACGCGTTGTTTGCTCCGCCGTCGCCTGAAGCCATTCCAGGTGATTTGAGAGGCGAACAGATTCGATTAGGCTACGAGATGGTCGTCAATACACAAGAGTACGGGAAACGGTATGTTGGAAACGCGCTCAACTGCTCCAATTGTCATCTGGATGGGGGACTCAATCCGAATGCCGCATCCTTCGTCGGTGTCAGTGTGCTCTATCCACAGTACCGTGAACGAGCCGGCCGACAGGTGACTCTGACTGATCGAATCAACGAGTGTTTCGAACGCAGTATGAACGGCAAGTCTCTGCCGTCCGACAGCGTGAAACTGACGGCTATTGTCGCGTACATCGAATGGTTATCACAGAATATGCCGCCCGGTAGCGCGGTGCCATGGAGAGGAATCCCGCGTCTCAATTCGACCCACCACCCTGATCCTCTTAACGGCAAGAAGGTGTACGAAAAGAAATGTGTCTTCTGCCATGGGTCCGATGGGCAGGGGACAAGGGGCGGGCCACCTGTGTGGGGACCGCGTTCGTACAACATTGGCGCGGACATGGCGAGGACCATCGTGGCGGCCTCATTTATCAAGGCCAACATGCCGCGAGGCTGGGGGTGGACGGTGACGGATGATGAAGCCATCGATGCCGCATCGTATATCAATGCTCAGTCTCGACCGGACTTTCCCGACAAGATCCATGATTGGCCCAAGGGCAACAAGCCGTCGGATGCACCCTATTGAGCATTAGGTATTTCGTTAACCGTGAAAGAACGGAGTTAAGGACTGTGCGGGCAGCGGCGAAACTTTCGAGACATGGTGCGACATGAAACTCACCGCGACCTTTCACGGCGGGACGCGCTACGACATTGTGAGCGGCCCGCATCGAATTATCACTGACCAGGCGGTGGAGGACGGTGGACAGGATGCCGGGATGGGGCCTGTTGAACTCTTTGTTGGGTCCGTCGCGAGTTGTGTCGCGTACTTCGTCGGGCAATTCTGCGTGAGGCACGGTATTCCTCGAGACGGCTTGACGGTTGATGCGGAATGGACCTTGGCCGAAGGTCCCCACCGCGTTGGTCGTATCGACGTCGGAATTCATCTTCCTCACCGAATCACCGCTGAGCAAAGAGAGCGACTCTTGAGGGTCGCGCACGGCTGTACAGTGCATCAGTCCATTACTGTGGCGCCGAGCATCGGGATCAAGCTGAATCCGCCCGCACATCAGTCATTCAACGTGTCATGAGGTTCACGTCGTGCCGAATAAGGCACGGCACGTTTGTGAACGACGCCGAGATGGTGAGGCGGCAGTGTCTCCGTGAAAACAAAGCCGGAGGACTTTTTCAACAGCTGGCGAAGAGATCATCGACCGAAGGAGGGACAAAGATGGGGTTGAAAGCAATCGGGAGAGCGATTGCAGCCGTCCTGACTCTGACAGGATTGGTCCTATGTCACGATAGATCTTTCGGGGGTGATCAAGCCGGTGCCAAGGATCTTCTCCAACATGCTTGTGTGCAGTGTCATCGGTTGGAAGGGACGGCTGATTCTCGGTTCAACCTCCGGGCTCCCGACTTGATTTGGGCCGGCAGTAAATATCAGCGCCCGTGGCTCATCCAGTGGCTGACCGGCAAGGAGGTGCCGCTCTATGCGAAGGGATATCGGTGGGATCTTAGCGAGGGTCCGATGAAGCACCCCGCCGTGACGGAGGCCGAGGCAAATGCCATCGCCGACTATTTTGAAAAACACAACATTGATCCGCGGGTTAAAGTCGGGGCCTTCGATGTCTCCAAGATCAGTAAGTTCGACGTCACCTTCGGCGGTATGGCTTACAAAGCACACGCCTGTCTCGGATGTCACACGATCGAAGAGAACGGACGACTGATCGGAGGACCTCAGAGCACGGCGCTTCAAAACGCGGGACAGCGGTACAACCCGGACTGGCTGTATCGTTTCGGCCAAAATCCTCAGGACTTCATCATCCATACCGGAGAATTCCTGGCTGACGCGACCGAGCCGCAATTGCGGGCGGTGATCGGATTCCTTGCTGTGCAAGGCGTCAAGGATTTCAAATATTACGAGCCGTGGACGAGTCAGGAGTTTGCCAACGCGAACGTTGATAGGGGAAAGGTACTATACAAGGCATATTGCGCCCAGTGCCACGGCTTCACCGGCAAAGGCGACGGTCCCGCCGCAGCGGGATTAGAGCCGAAACCGGCCATCCACGCCAACATGCCCTTCGAGAAGCTTCCGATCGAGTACCTTTATAATGTGATCAATCACGGCGGGCCGGCCGTCGGCAAGTCGCCCAACATGCCGTATTGGGGGCTGACCATCGGGCAGCAGGGTGTGGCGGATGTGATCGCCTATGTGAAGGTGACATTCAAAGGAATACCGGATGTCGCCGCTGCTGCAGGACGAGTTCAGAATGGTGTCTGCGTGCAGCCGCGCAAGACGGCCAAAGCGCCGGAAGACTTCTTGGTCAAGGCGAGCCCGTTATCATCGTCCCCGCGTACAATCAAGGCAGGAAAAGAGTTGTTTCTCAGAACGGCGCAGCCTATCGCTTGCATGATGTGCCACGGCGAGCAAGGTGACGGCAACGGACTGATGGGCGCGGCTCTGGAGCCACCGCCGAGAAACTTTACCTGTGGAACGATGATGAGGGATATTCCTGATGGTCAACTATTCTGGATTATCAAGAATGGTTCGCCTGGAACCGGCATGATGTCGTTTGCGTCGTTGCCGGATGAACAAGTATGGCAACTGATCCACTATATCAGGAGTCTTGCGAAGTGACAGACTCTTTAAGAGATAAGGACATGGCATAAGCGGAGCTGATGGTGAATGGCCGATGGCTTGAGCGGTTCAACCGTTGTCACGAAGTGTCGCCGATGTTTGCCGTGCGATACGCTATAAGCCATGCGCTGTCGGCTCATTGCATTCATAACGGAGGACGACATGGCGACATTCATTATTTCCGGCAGTCGAGGGACCGATGACCCCACAATGGCAACCTTGCCGTTCATGGCGGCCAAGACAGCCAAAGAGCAAGGGCATGATGTAGTGCTGTGGCTGTGGAACGAGGCCGTTACGTTGGGTAGAAAGGGTGTGGCTGATCACGTGATCGGCGTGAACCTCACTCCGTTAAAAGAGCTTCTCGCTTTCGTTCAGACGGCTGGTGTGTCGATCTGGGTCTGCGGCGCTTGTGCCGTGGCCAGACAAATCGGCGGAGGAGACCTGGTGTCCGGAGCGTCTCTTAAAGGTATGCCGGATTACATCAAGGCCGTGGCTGAGCGCGATCGGAACGTGATGTTCTAAGCCTTGTTGACTGAGTCCTTTCGAGTCGCTTTGTCTCTAACCGCCAATAAGTGGAATGCTTCTCTGCCTAGATGGGCTAGGCTGGGAATCCGCAAATCGAGGAGGGTATTGTGATGAGAAAAGGACTGTCAGTCGTTATCGCGATGGTTGCCGTAGGATGTAGCGGAGTGGCCCAAAAGGTAATGAGCGCGGAACCAACGAGTCCGGCCGTCGGATACGAGATTCATGTCCAAGCGCCGCATATGATGGCGGACGGGACGCCGGGCGGTCCATTCCATCATTATTGCAAGGGCATTTCCGA
>NZ_JBLYIG010000432.1:0-1761 GCF_049222245.1 Nitrospira sp. BLG_2
AGTGCTCATGATCGAGGGATCGAAGTCATCATTGCGGGAGCCGGAGGAGCGGCTCACCTTCCCGGTATGGTGGCTTCCAAAACTCACCTCCCGGTGATCGGTGTGCCGATTCCGACAGAGAATCTTCGTGGCCTTGATTCTTTATTATCAATCGTTCAGATGCCAAAAGGCATTCCGGTTGCTACCGTGGCGATCGGGGGCGCCGAGAATGCAGCTCTCCTCGCAGGCCAAATTCTCGCAGGATGCCGTCCTGAAATTGCTGAACGCATCAAAAGTTACCGGGCGGCACAAACAGAGAGTATTCTCAATTCTCCCGAGGCCAAGGGCACGAGATGAGTCGACGGCTGTGACGGGGCGAATCCTTGAGCCTGGGTCCACTCTGGGAGTATTGGGTGGCGGCCAATTGGGGGCGATGTTCGCCGAGACGGCCCACCGCATGGGTTACAGGGTAGCCGTCTGGGATCCAGATGCCGACGCGCCTGCTCATCGGATATCCACCCACTCGTTTACAGCGCCCTTCACGGATCTGGGCGTCCGGGACCAATTCGCAAGTGTTGTCGATTCTGTGACTCTGGAATGGGAAAATGTGCCTGCAGAGCTCTGCGAATGGTTGGAAGGGCGTTGCCCGATGCGACCTTCCGGGGCTGTTCTTCGTATCCTCCAGGACCGGATTGAACAGAAACAATACTTGTCGTCACGGCGCCTCTCTGTTCCCGCTTTCGCCGTCGTCGAATCGCCACTTCAACTGATCTCGGCAGTCGACCGTCTCGGCCTTCCAGCTGTCTGCAAAACGGCAAGGAGTGGGTACGATGGCAGAGGTCAATGGCTACTCCGAGACGCTTCTGATATGAGAAAAGTTGGACAAATATTGGAAACAACCAAGCCCGGTCATCGGTGGATTCTTGAACAGTTTATAGAATATGTCAGAGAAGTTTCGGTTCTTGTCGTGAGAAGCGAAAGTGGAGCGTACGCTGTGTATCCTGTGGTTGAGAATCGCCACGAGCAGGGCATCTTGCGAGAAACCCGCGTGCCCGCTTCTATTCCTTCTGACATCGCTGAGAAAGCCACGGAACTTTCGAAACTAGCCGTAGCGGCATTACAGGGAGTCGGCGTTTTCTGCGTGGAGCTCTTTCAAGCCAAAGATGGCTCCCTCCTTATCAACGAGATTGCACCCCGCCCTCACAACTCTGGTCACTATACTCTGGACGTTTGTACTGTATCTCAATTCGAGCAGCAGGTACGAGTGACCTGCGGGCTCCCATTGGGGGAAACAAGGCTCTTGAGCCCTGCGATCATGGTGAATCTCATCGGTGAAGAAGTAAGATCCGTAACATCCAGTGAGGGGTCCTACGCGCTCCATTCAACAGCAGGAGCTGTGCTTCATCTGTACGGCAAGCGGATGATTCGTCCTGGTAGAAAGATGGGACATATAACGTTTACTGCTCCCCACGCTCTGACCGCAGAAGAATTGGCTCACAGGTTCATCACCCGTCTCCAAAGACCTTCAAATTTCGCGTGAGATTTCCGTATACGCGATGACAAAGCTTTCGGCAGCAAGCACGCTGTCGCCGTTCGATTTTGTCAATATTTGGTTCGGAAAGGATCATAACGCAAGCAAAAACCCAGTAAATAGCACGGCTAATCATTGATTCTAGGGGCATGCATTTTGCTGTTCCTCGCGCGTTGTTGCAGAGAAGGCACAACGTCATGGAACAAAATTTAGCTAGATGTAAATCGGGCTCAGTATCAGGCAGACTGTAC
>NZ_JBLYIG010000433.1:0-2643 GCF_049222245.1 Nitrospira sp. BLG_2
GCAATAGAATAGGGACGGGTGACCGGATACGGATGGCCTTCCTTTGGCATTTCAAATGAAATGAATTGCCCAGCCTTGAAGACTATTTCCTTCGGCTCGCACAGCGTGAGCTCCAGTTCTCGAACATCATGTGTCAGATCCCTGACCCGACTCACCGTAGACTGAAAGGGTCCCATTGTCATCCAGTGCCTCTCTTCCATCACTGTTAAATCTCTTTACCTTAACACATGCTGATCCCTCGCCCTCGAAGGCCCATCCCAACCAGCTCATTCTGTGTTGAAATGTTCGGAGGGGGAATAAACAACAAGAGGTGTACCGTCCATTGTTCCATTGACGGCCAAAGCTTTCTTGCAGTTTCGGATGGAGTATGGCTGAAGGATGTTTGCCTTGCCTTATAACCGGCAAAACCTAGCCACGCGAGAAGCTACTCTGGACATGATCATCGAGAATATGGGCTAATCGCTCTCGATCTTCAGGACTGATCGAAACAATTTTTGCGCCTAATTTAGGTGTACGCACGTGAATGACTTCCAATTCGCAGGCCAAAGACTTCCCGCGCTCAAGTTCTATCCCGAGTTGGAGCACATCACCGCTCTTTACGAACAGGCGGCTTTCTAAACGGACGCCGGACTCACTGACGTCGAGCACCTTGCACGGCGCCGAGAGCGAGCCGCGCTGCAACCTGCCGACACGGCCGACATCGACACGCGAGTGCTTACGCTTAAAACCCATACCCAATCCTCCTATGTCCGGCATCATAACAGGAGGATGGATTCCGCCGAAGGAATTACAGAAATGCTTAACGTTTCCGCCGTCAAGGCTCGGACCTGTTCCATACGTTTTCGGTTGACGTCAAGATCGCTGTACCCAGACGGGAGAAGAACGAAAGTCGTTCCATACACCGATGGTCAATAGGAGATACTCGCCAGCGTCGGTACAGTCTCCTGTGGACCCACAATCTGTACTGAGACTCTCCCAATAACACGCCCGTCTTGAGATTCGACATCGACCCGCCAATCGCCTGGATCAAGGCGCTGCTTGACGCTGTAGGCTCGATAGCCTCCCTCGCGCCCGCCGGAGATCTTGATGGGAATTCTATCCGCATGCATGAACGGCTTCTCGCCGTTCGGACGGAAATACCAATGATGGTAAATTGTGGTGTTTAAATCGACCGGTGCAAAGACGGCGGTGAAGCAATAGATTGGCGTGTCCGAGGGATAGGTTGTATCTGAACGTTTCCAGACCTGATACCACTGCCTTTCAAAAGAAAGCTCAAATCGGTCGCCGGTTCGCTTGATCTCATGATACATCCCGCCGAACTTCAGCGACAGCGGAACCGGTGGGATCCAATTCATAAAGTAAAAGCCCACCAGGAGAACAATGCCCGCAACAGTCGGAACCGTCACGCTGATCGCTTCGTGTCTCGATCGGTCGGAATTATTACGATAGATGAGCTGAACGACCCGCAAGGTCACCGCCACGCTGAGGCCGGCTCCGACTAAGAAGACCACAGCGTTCATGTAGCCCGTCATGACGGGCAAGAAGAAGGTAAAAAAGGCAAAACTGACGACCCCGTATAGGCCGATGAGGAGACGGAGATTCGACAAGCGGTCACGTAAAAACTCGTTGATCATCAAGAGCGCGATAAGTAATCCAAAGAAAACCGCCGTGCCGGTGAACGAAGTGCTCCGTGAATAAAAAATCGCATAGGCGCTGAAGAGGCCGCCTAGCAAGAACTGGCTTGCCATAGGGTAGTAGGGACGGCTCGCCAATACCCAGCGAGTGAAAGGAGAAAACGATGCCAGCTGTTCACGATCGGGGGGAGGCTCGATCCCCAATCGTCCTGTCAAGACGATCAAGGTACCCAGGAGGGCAAGATACAGCATCAGAACCAAGTTATCCTGCAGCCGGTCGATTCGCGTAAGGGTCACGGTGTCATAGGTGACACCCGAGAGAAAGAAAACGGCCGGCATGAACGGTTTCGCGAGCGCGGACTGGATCTTTGCGAGCGGACTCATGTCATCACTGTGCGAAATCCCGTCCGATTGTTCAATGAAATAGTGAATCGTGCGGCGCCGACACTACGTTGGGGAGGAATCATCAAGATGCTCAAAATGGTCGCCAACGAGGCCGCGGACGAGAAAAATACCGGAGGCGTACCCTCCTGAATACGTGGAGGATTTTTTCGAAGCGAGAACGAAGGTGGAGGCTTCTTTCAGCCTCCTGTCAAACGAACGCCGGTAACGGGGCATACGTGACGGGATGACCGATCAGTCGTTCCAACCATGGAGCCATCGCCTCTTCGTGGAGCGGAGCGTGATTGAGGCGCGCTTCGATCTTGAATTGCCCGTTGATTCCCACGATGCCGATGATCGCCGAGGCATCCTCGGCGTCGGGCAACACCGCCAGCGTCTGAAATTCGCAGAGCGTGGCGTACAGGAGGCCGTGCGGTTGAATCGCGTTCTGCACCTCCGGCAAATCATCCAGCGGGCAGTGGACGGAGCAGCGATAGGCCAGCCGCGCTCCCGGTTCAATCCCCTGAAATTCCGCCAAGGCTGCTTCTGAAAAACCCGTGAGATAAGCACGGACTCCGGCCGGTTCCGGATGGAACGTCTCCGCAAGCTTGCTGGCCGGCACGAGGAA
>NZ_JBLYIG010000434.1:0-2987 GCF_049222245.1 Nitrospira sp. BLG_2
TACGAGGTGACGCTCTTTCTGCATCAAGTGGTCGCCGATCTGCCGCCAGCGCAGCAGGCCATGATCAATCACGTGCGCCGCGGGGACGCGGCTCTGGACGGCTCCAGGTTGTTGGTGGTTGAAGACGATGTGCGCAACGTCTTCGCGCTCATGAGCCTGCTGGAGCCGCGCGGCGCCAAAGTCCAGGTGGCACGCAACGGCCTTGAGGCCCTGGCGGTGCTGGAAGGGTCGCTCCAGCCGGCCGGCGCCCCACTCGATCTTGTGCTACTGTACATCATGATGCCGGAAAGGGCCGGCTTGACCGCCATGCGCGAAATCCGCAGGCGCCCGGAATGGCGGAACTTGCCCATCATCGCGCTGACCGCTAAGGCGATGAAGACCGATCATATGCAAGCATTGACCGCCGGCGCCAACGACTACATGGCCAAGCCGCTTGATGTGGACAGGCTTTTGTCGCTGGTGCGGATCTGGATGCCGAAGTAGTCAGGAGAGGTTGAGGTTGAGGTTTAGGTTAGAGATAGAGCAAGAGAGGAGAGGTTGAGGTCAAGGCTAAGCCAAGAAAGTCATGAAACAAGTTAAACCTGCTTCCCCTTCAACCTCAGCCTCAACCTTAACCTGCCCGACTAAAGCTATCGCCCCTTCATCCTCAACCTATTATCCAGGTACCGACGTGCTGGAAATCGAGTTGCTGCTTGATGCGCTCTACCGGGCTCATGAGTATGACTTCCGCGGTTATGCCCGGCCGTCGCTCACGCGTCGTCTGGCGCAGGCACGCGAACATTTCGGTTGCCGGAGCTATTCGCAACTCCAAGATCTGTTGCTGCACGATCCGGCGGCGCTGCCGAAGCTCCTCGGCTATCTGACCGTGCAAGTGAGCGAAATGTTCCGCGATCCGGGATATTTTCGCGCGTTGCGCCAAGAGGTGGTGCCGCATCTGAAGACGTATCCGTCCCTCAAAGTGTGGGTGGCCGGCTGCGGCGCGGGCGAAGAGCTGTATTCGCTCGCCATTCTGTTTCGCGAGGAAGGATTGGAGGACCGGACGGTGTTCTACGCCACGGACATCGACCGCGACGCCCTTACGAAAGCCGAATCCGGGATCTACCCGCTGGACCGGCTGGCATCGTTCACGACCAATCATCGGCGGTCGGGGGCGAAGGGCTCGCTGTCCGAGTATTACCATGCCGGGTCGCGGGCGGCGGTGTTCGACAGGACGCTGCGCAAACGGACGGTGTTCGCAGAACACAATCTGGCCTCAGACGCCGTGTTCGCCGAGGCGCATTTGATTTCCTGCCGCAACGTGCTGATCTATTTCGACCGGTCGCTCCAGAGTCGGGCCACTGGGCTCTTCACGGAGGCGCTCGTCCGGAAAGGCTTTTTGGGCTTGGGAAACAAAGAGAGCTTGCGTTTCACCGATCATAACGAGGCCTTCGAACCATTTGTATCGAAAGAGCGCATCTATCGCAAACGAGGGAAATTATGAACAGACCGGATGTGATCGAAAGTCGGCCGGGCCGTGCCAAGGTTCTGCTCGTGGACGACCATCCTGTCAACCTGATGGCTCTCACGGAATTATTGCGCCGCGATGACGTGGAACTGTTGCGCGCCGAATCCGGAGCCGAGGCACTGGAACTGTTGTTGGTGCACGACACGGCGTTGGCGATCATCGACGTGCAAATGCCCGAGATGGACGGATTCGAGCTGGCCGAATTGATGCGCGGCGCGGAACGGGCAAAGTACGTCCCGATCATCTTCGTCACCGCGGGGTTGCGGGATGCCGAGCGCCGATTCCGCGGGTATGAGGCGGGAGCGGTCGATTTTCTTTACAAGCCCATAGAAACTGACATCTTCAAGAGCAAAGTCAATGTGTTCCTCGCCATCGATCGTCAGCGTCGCGAACTCGCCCGGCTGCTGGCGGAACGCACGGAAGCGGAGCGGCGCGCCCTTGAGAGCGAGGCCAGGCTGCAGTCTTTGGCAAGCCGACTGGAACGGACTGTGGAGAAGCGGACGGAAGAATTGGTGGAGTCTCAGGAGCGGTTGCGCGCCTTGGCGGTTGAGCTGAATCTGGCCGAACAACGGGAGCGGGCCAGATTGGCCACGGACATGCATGATCATTTGCAGCAACTGTTGGTGCTGGGCAAACTCAAACTCGCCGGAAGCAAACGGATCTCCAGAGGGCTGCCCGCCGTGGAGAAGATGATTCATGAAACGGAAGAGGTCTTGGCCGACGCGTTGCAATACACGCGTTCACTCGTGGCTGAGTTGAGTCCGCCGGTGCTGAGGGACCATGGCCTCTGCGCCGGACTGCGATGGCTCGGGGGCTATATGGAGAAGTACGAGATGACCGTGGCGGTGACTGTGCCGAAGGCTGAACCGGCCCTGCCGGAAGATCAATCGGTGCTGCTGTTCCAATCGGCGCGCGAGTTGTTGATGAATGCCTTGAAACATGCCGGAACCACCGAGGCCGTCGTTGGCTTGGAACAAACGGCCGACCGATTACGGATCACTGTGAGCGATAAAGGAGCCGGTTTCGATCTTGCTGCAGTCACCGCCGCTGAGCCGGCCGGCGGTCTGTCTTCAAAATTCGGCCTCTTCAGCATCAAGGAACGCATGCGCTCGCTCGGTGGGTCGTTGGAGCTGGAGTCGGCCCCGGGCAAGGGGACGATCGCAACGATCACGCTGCCGCTACGGGGTAGTGCTGAGTGCTCAATGCTGCCTGCTGAGTCGCCGGGAACGGCAACAAATGTTCCGGCCGAATACTCAGCGCCCAAGACTCAGCACTCGACATTCCAACAGAACGCGAAAATTCACGTTCTGTTGGTCGACGACCATGCCATGGTTCGGCAGGGACTTCGCGCGATGTTGGAAGGCTACGAAGATGTGCAGATCGTCGGAGAAGCCGTGGACGGTCAGGATGCCGTGCGGTTGGCCGAGCAACTGCGGCCCGGCATCGTGGTGATGGACATCAACATGCCGAACATGAACGGCAT
>NZ_JBLYIG010000435.1:0-1886 GCF_049222245.1 Nitrospira sp. BLG_2
GTGCGCGTGGGACAAGCGATCTATGGCGCGCGGTCTACGCCCGACGCACATTATTGGCCGAGGGCAGGAGAGAAGGAACCGCGTTCATGAGGTCGGGTTGGCTTGCTGGAAGGTGATAGCCATCAGGCGAGACGATTATGGCGCAGATCGACATGAACCTGCACGGACTAGCGAGAATTCTTAATGGACACACATCATTTTAAGAAGCATTCTTCGCCTAACTGAAGGAGGACAGACGATGAAACTCAGCGCGCGCAACCAATTTCAAGGCACCGTCACCCGCATCAATGAGGGACAGGCGATGGCCGAAGTGACGGTCAAGGTCGGCACACTCGAATTTGTCGCGGCCATTACGGAAGGTTCCGTGAAGAATATGGGCCTCAAAGTGAACGACTCCGTGACGGTCGCCGTCAAGGCCACCGAAGTCATGGTCGGTAAGTAACGTCATCGCGTATCGCAACACGATCGGCAATCACCATACGGCCGGCTTGTCTGCTCATTGGAGCAGGCAACCGGTCCTTTGGATAACTCGAATAATGGCGCGCGAACATGTCGCGTTTACGGCTCATACGGCGGAAACCATTGCAATAGCGAAGCCTTGCTCAAACTATGAATTCGACCTCTTATTCCAGTTCGGCTACGATGCCTTCGTTGCCGCGTAGCTTCAACTCATCGTCCAATCGCTCATTCCAGCGGTCCAAATCGGTAGAGAGCAGTATCTTGCCGCGAACCTGAAGGCGCGCGAGCCTGGGCTGCGCCGAAAAATTCAAGCCGATCAGCACACGACGCCGGTCGAGTTCTCGCCGGTAGACCATCACGTCGTCCGTGACCGATAGAAGCCGGTACGACCCGAGTATCAATGCTTCTTCGGCATTGCGCAGTTGAACCAATTTTCGATACAGGCTCAACATGGATTGTGGATCGTTGCGCGCACTCGCGACATTCACGCCCCTTGCCGCATGGTCAACGGGTAACCATGGTGTGCCCGTCGTGAAACCGGCATGCAGTGAGTCATCCCATTGCATCGGCGTTCGAACCGGATCGCGGCCGAGACCGATACCCGGCGTGTTGTGTTCCCAGGGATCTTGAATGAGACCGGGCGGAATCGGGACGTCCGTCATGCCGATTTCATCGCCATAATAGAGAGTCGGTGTCCCGCGCAATGTCAGCAACAGCATCGCCGCGACACGGGCCTGGGGGAGTCCGACGCGGCTACCGATGCGCGATTTGTCGTGATTGCCCAGGACCCAATTCGGCCAGCCGTAAGCGGGAAGCGCCGTCTCGTAGGTCCGTACCGTCGATGCGATAGCGGCGGCATGCCACGGCTCCTCAATGAGTTGAAAGTTGAACGGCAGATGGCATCCATCACCGCCGGTGCCGTAGTAGGTCACCAAGCGTTCCACGGGTAGGTACACTTCTCCGATCATCAGCCGGTCGCGATAGTCATCCATCACGGACCGCATTCCCGAGATGATGTGATGCACCTCCGGGCGATCAGTCGTATACGTGGCAAGCAGTTGTCGGTAGGGCCATTCGCCGGCTCGATAATGCGGATTCGGCGGATTGGCGCGGAACTGGTCATCCTTGATCAGATGCCAGATCACATCGACGCGGAATCCGTCGACGCCACGATCCAACCAAAACCGCATCACCTCGTGCATGGCCTGCCGGACGTCCGGATTGCGCCAATTGAGATCCGGCTGCTGCGTGAGATATGCGTGATAATAATACTGGCTCGTGTGCGGATCGAACTCCCAGGCGCTGCCCCCGAACGTGCTGAGCCAATTATTGGGCGGGCCTCCGCCGGATGCGGGATCTTTCCAGATGTACCAGTCTCGCTTGGGATTGTTCCGGGAGGCTCGCGATTCGAGAAACCAGGGATGTTG
>NZ_JBLYIG010000436.1:0-3095 GCF_049222245.1 Nitrospira sp. BLG_2
TTCCACGACGTGGTCTACGTCTTTACGCCCAAGGGAACCGTCAAAGAACTGCCTAAAAGGGCCACGCCGGTAGATTTCGCTTATGCGATTCACACGGAAGTCGGCGACCACTGTGTCGGGGCGAAGGTCAACGGGAAGATCGTTCCGCTCAAGCATGAGCTGACGAGCGGCGACACCATCGAAATTCTGACATCTCCGAATCAGACTCCGCACAAAGATTGGCTCAAGTTCGTACGCACGTCACGGGCGAAGACGAAGATTAAACATTGGATCAAAGCGGAGGAACAGAAACGCAGTTTGGAGATCGGTTGGCGGTTGCTCGAAACAGAGATTCGTCGCCATGGCATGGCTCCGTCGCAAGTCTTAAAGTCGGATGCCCTGCTCGAAATGGCTAAACAAGAAGGCTATGCAACGGTTGACGAGCTTGCTGCGGCCGTTGGATTCGGCCACCGCGCAACGGCTCAACTCATCGGACGGTTGACGGCTCCAATCTCCGCCGGTACTCCGACTCAGTCCCAACCTGCGAGTGCCCCCAAGGTCATCGGCAGGAGAGGAGGGGAGCCGAGCGTCCAAGTGAAGGGGGGGCGCGATCTGTTGATGCAACTGTCGCGATGCTGTAACCCTGTTCCGGGCGACAAGATCTTGGGATACATCACGAGAGGAAGGGGTCTCACGATCCATTCGGTCGATTGTCCCAACCTTGAAGCATTGGACTATGATCGAGAACGTTTGGTGGAAGTGGAGTGGGATACGGCTACGCCGAGCCAGCATGCGGTTAAAATAGCCGTCATCGCGGAGGACAAGACGGGAGTGTTGGCGAACGTCTCCTCAGCTATCGCCGAATGCAAAGCGAATATCAGCCGAGCCGAAATCATCACTCGGGAAGACCGGAAAGCGGAGCTGGATTTTGTCGTCGAAATCGCCGACACGGCTCATCTGAATCGTGTGCTGAAAACCATTGAACGGATAGGCGGTGTCATTACGGCACGGCGTGTTCGGTCCTGGCAGGAACGATCATAAAGATGCGTGTCGCGAGAAGATGCTAGGGTTGGCCGAATAGCAGTTTTGTTCCTTTCTCAATCTGGTACCGTTCGACTGTACCGCCGGTAATTTCGAGCACGTATATCGCATCATCGCTGTTCGGGCGGTATTGCGGACAAGAGTCGTCGGTCTTCGTGCAAGTCGGCACATTGCGCTCGATATGGGTGACCCGTTTGTTGGCGTCCAGCCAAATCAGATCGAGTGCGATCTTGGTATTTTTCATCCAGAACGACCAAGCCTGCGGTTGACTGAAAAAAAATAACATCCCATGATCTTTCTTGAGGTGATCCCGATACATCAGACCGACCGAGCGCTTCAGCGGCGTATCGGCGATCTCGGCATGGATTGTGACGCCCGAAGGAGTCTGAATAGGGATGAGCTCTCCGCCAGCGGCATTGGATATCGGCATGCCGAAGAGGAGTGACCCAAGAAGCGCTATGGACAGAGAGAAGAAAGTTGAATTTCCGAAATGCATGGAGCGCATCGTAGCTATCCAGCTTACCTCAGTCAAGGAACGTATTGCGGTCGTAGCGGTCAGAGAGCGTTCTTCTCCATCAATCTTGCAATCCTTTTAGGCAATGTGCCATCCTGCGGTACGCCGAGGAAGAGGAGACCATGCAGGAAAAACGACGGGTGTTATATAAAAAAGGCGTGTTTGTCTGTCCTGGATGTCGCCAATCTTACGTCCAAGAGAAATGGATTGAAGAGTGGCGGATCCGATGCCACCGCTGTACCTACCGTGGAACGCTGACGGAAGTGTCGGTTGAGGAACATATGGATGAAGAGACGTTTCGGCGTTAGTCCTTCATATTCGTTCCATCCGGACCGTAACGTTGTGTCACCATACTTCAACAAGACTCATACCCCGAATGAATCACGGCATCTCCTGGCCGTTGCATTGACGTTGATGACGCTTGGCACCGGCTGCGTGTCGTGGTCCTGGGCTGATGAATCATCGCCTGCGATCAAGATCCTCGTGGCTTACCATTCGCTCTCGGGAAACACCGAGCGCATGGCCGAAGCGGTGGCGGCAGGAGCGAAGTCGGTCTCTGGAGCTCAGATTGTTTTGAAGCGCGTCGGGCAAGTAACCGCGGAAGATCTGTTTTCCGCTGATGCGGTTGTGGTCGGCTCTCCTGTCTATTGGTCTAACATGTCCGGAGAAGTGAAGGCTTTCTTCGACAATTGGCAGTTCAAATTTGGTGTCTTCCCAGAATTCAAGATGAAAAACAAAATAGGGGCCGCCTTTGCCACGGGAGGGCAAATCTCGAGCGGGAAAGAGATGACGATGTTGACCATCCTCGCCGCGATGTTGGGAAATCAGATGATTGTGGTGAGCGGGGGTGGAGCCTTTGGAGCGTCTGCCACAACCGAGGGTGAGAGCCCGGGAATCGATGATAAAGAGCTTGCAGAGGCCAAAGCCTTAGGCCGACGTGTCGCCGATGTGACGAAGTTCATCAAGAGCGGTTCTCCACGTTGAATTATTGTTCACGAAAAGAGTGCGCGGACTCTTCCTCATGACAAACGGTGAGGAGGGGAAGTTTACCTACCGTCAACAGTGCTGGCCGATGCCCCTTGGACAGCGAGTTGGACGAACTCCTGGATGTTTTTTGCGCAACGCCCACAGTTGCCGCTTTGCTTGAGTCCAAATTTTGACTTGAGTTGACAGGGCATGACAAGCCCCGCTCGCCCGGCATCGCGAACATCCGACTCAGTAATTCCTCGACACAAACACATGAACATTCAATTCACCATTCGCCGATTATGAGAAGCATTATCATTGTGCCATTGCAGAACGATTCTGTCAAGTCTTCTCATGGGCCGGTAAAACGCCAGTTGCCGGCTTTATTTATCAATGAGGTAGCTACGAGAGAGTCTCTTCCAGCTGCTGCACCATGTCCTTAATGGTATCGAATCCTGACTGCCAAAAGGCTGCGGATGCCATATCCACGCCCAATTTGCTGAGAATATCTTGGGGTGATTGAGATCCGCCGGTGGCGAGTAAGTTCAGATACTTAGGGACAAACGGTGGCCCTTGTTCCTTGTACATTCTGTAT
>NZ_JBLYIG010000437.1:0-7384 GCF_049222245.1 Nitrospira sp. BLG_2
CATTGGTCGTTTTGGGCGAGTGCAAGATACCGCGGCGGCAGTCCAGGCCGCGCGCAGCGCTGGATTCGGGAATATCAATCTCGATCTGATGTATGGGTTGCCGGGCCAATCATTGCAAAATTGGATGCATACCTTGGAATCGCTCATGACACTGGCCCCCTCGCATATCTCTTGCTATGCGCTGACCATTGAAAAAGATACAAGGCTCGCTCAGGACATTGCTCGCGATCTTGTCCGGCCACCTGCCGAAGTGCTTCAAATCGACATGGAAGCAGCGGCAGAGCATTTTCTTGGCGAAGCGGGATTTTCTCGCTACGAAATTTCCAATTATGCAAGACCCGACTATGCTTGTCGCCATAACCTCCTCTACTGGACCGGTGGCGAGTATCTTGGACTCGGCCCCAGCGCGCAGTCCTATCTCCACGGAATCCGGTTTGGAAATATAGCGGATCTCGAAATCTATGCCGAATGCTTGAACGACAACCGTCTACCGACGACCGACCGCACAATCCTCTCGCCATCCGAACGCCAGCGAGATGCCCTTGTGTTCGGCTTGCGTCTTCTTCGTGGTGTCCCTCGAAAAGCCGTTACAACCGCGGAACGAGACCATCAGATCGACGACCTTATTTCGAAGGGCCTGCTCGATGCCGATCACGATCGGATACGTCTGACTTCCTTGGGTCGGCGCTACGCTGATACGGTGGCAGAGCATCTGTTCTGAATGGGCCACGAGATCCAGCGCATCAACATACAACACACAAGCATCTTTCGCCGATTGACAAGACGCTCACAATGAGAGAAGAGTATAAAATTCTCGGGAGGAACCTCATGCCGGTCAACATGGATCCATCAAAGAAACGGCGCCGTCCTCAAACAATCATCGCATCGGCCGCGGAGGACAGACACACGGACGCCACATCGGCACCGTCGCGACGAACCTTTGGAGAAGAAACTGAAGCGGATCGAGAGAAGGAGTTGGCAGACGCCGAATTGAAAAACCTATGGGACGCAACCGAAGTGATTGACATGGATAAGGTATAGTCCCTGCATGCGATCCGGCGACTCAGAGTTGGGTAGTTTCCGCCGGATCTAGAAGCCCCGCTCAATGCCGACACCTTCCACGCCACAGACAATTCCGGAAATTACCGAGGACGTGCAAATCGGTTCGGGAACCGGATTTGAGTCTCGAGTCGTCGTCTACAACTGCGATTGTCACACCTATCAACAAGTGATCGAGCTGTTTTGCCGGTTTATTCCCGCCATGACCTCCACCAAGGCGTTCGAGTTGGCCTATAGGATCGATCATGATGGGGAAGCCATCGTCTACACCGGATCGACAGAACAGGCGGATGATATTGCGGCTAAACTGGCGGGAGGTGGACTCAGAGTGGCTGTGCAGTAATCCAAACCTTTCGTTGTTTTATCAACGTTTTGGTGTGCTCTTGGCCGATTTTTTGGGGGTGCTTGTCGGCTCTTTCTTGACAGCCATCTTATTAGAGGCCTTGCCGGATTTTTTTGCCGCCTTTGAAGCGCTTGATTTTTCACTTTTCTCGGCAGCCTTTGATTTGCTGTTGTGCTTCACTGGAGTCATGTAGACGGACGTGCGGTTGACCTTGGCCAGTTGATCTCCGCTGAGCACACGTACTTGATAGAGCTCGAACAGCTTGCTGATGGCTTTCGTGTCGCCTCGTCTTGCCGCATTCAAGAGTTTGCGGCGTTGATTCATCTCTTCTTCTTCGGTATGCGAAGCAGCTCGTCGTTCCATGCCATCCTTCCTCAACACAGGGTAACTGCCTGGTCAGGGCTCCTGTGGTCGAATACCCAGGATAAAATTGCCGAAGTATATCAGAATTATGATGTTTTTTGAATATCGAATCTTGCGCTGACCTGCAATGCATCACAGAAAGGCTCCTCGCGCATATATAGAATCCGCCGGAAGCCGCCGGTTCAGGGGATTTCACTATTGAGTGCGATCGCATGCACCGGTATAACTATATGTCGTCGATACGTTTCTTAAGAGGAGATCTATGATGGAACATACACCAGCATCTTCGACCGTCACCGATGATCCCCAGGCGCGCGATCTACTGCGTCGAGCGTTCGAAAGGACCGCACGGTGGCAAAAAGACTTTAAAGGGTTTACGGCTGACCTCACCGTAAATGTGAGCGGGAAAGAAACCAGCGGTCCCGTCATCGTGAAGGGCCCTCGCGAAGTATCCGTTCAGCTGGACGATGACGAGATCCGAAAATGGGCGCAAGAGCAGCTGGGCATGATTGCGGTCCATCGTGGACCACGGAGTTTCGAAGAGTCCGACGGCAAGTATTCCTTGACGATGGAGGAAGACGGTCATCCGTTCGGCACGAAACTGACTATCCATGGCTCTCATTCATACTACCGGATCAAGGACAATCGGATCACACAGATCAACCGCAAGATGGCTCATCCCGGCATGAACCCGTTTGCCTTTACGATCAATGTCGAGGAGAGCGGCGTCACACAGGACCAGAAGAATCTCACGACCAAGTACACGGTCTATTACTATTCGCCGACCGACGGCAAACTGACCAACGTAGAAAGCTTTACCGACACCCATATCCGCGTCGGCTCGTCGGACCTTCCGGCGACCAGGCGGATCATTGCCTACGAAAACGGCCAGGTCGTCGTGAAGGGCATGACTTTCAAAAACCACAAATTACTCTAACGATGGATCTGCGCAAAGATTTTCCGCGTAGCATGCGATTCAAACTGGCCGGCTACGCCCACTTGGCCCGCATGATCGACAAATGTCGCGCTGCGCTCGCAGGCACGGAAGGTGAATATATCTATCCTTGTCCAATTGACGAACGGCTGATGGAGTTTGCCGGAATTACCAGCGATCAGTTCACGATCGCGGTGAAAGTCAATTCGACCGATGAGGGAGTCGTGAAATGGCTTGAGCAAACAGCAAAAACTCACGAACCTGCCGAGCTGGAAGAATGGAACCGGAAGCTGTTGGCGCGAGGGCCGAGTTCACCTGAAAGCGCGGCCCGGTTCAAAAAATATCTGGCCGCCATCGATCCATCACGCACCGATATTACCGCGTGGTCGGATCTTCAAGATCTGGAAGAAGGACGGATCGTTCCAAGACGAGAACCCGCATCGCAGTCCACCTGAGAGGGTTTTCTTTCTCTTTCTTCGCGTGAGTAACTGTCTTTAGTCGCCCTCGCGAATTCGCTTCAGGTACTCCTTCGTGAAGTCGATACGCAGCTCAATGAACAGAGGTACATGGTCTGACATCTGCCACGTGCGCCACTCCTCG
Organism: Nitrospira sp. BLG_2; assembly: GCF_049222245.1. Lineage (NCBI taxonomy): Bacteria > Pseudomonadati > Nitrospirota > Nitrospiria > Nitrospirales > Nitrospiraceae > Nitrospira > Nitrospira sp. BLG_2. Next base: position 3,300 of record NZ_JBLYIG010000437.1, read on the forward strand.
GTAAAATATGTCTTCCGCTTGGCCGGGGTGCCCGGCCATTTGCCGTTCGCCTTACCGAGCGGAAAGTACGCTTCTGCCTCATCCTCCGTGTAGACGGCCTTATAATAATTCAGCACTCCCGCGTTGTGTTCACTCGGCCCGAGCTCCAGCTCACCCTTGCGGACCAGAAACGCGATCTGGTCGTAATGCTTATTTCTGCCCATATTACTGGTCCAGCGTAGTTGGTCGTTATCCAGCGTCAAGTCAGCCGGGAGGATGAATTTGTGCTTCTTGAGCGCTTTCATCGTCTCGTCATCGGGATTGACCACGTTCATGTCGCCGAGAAGAATATAGTTTTGACCATCCTCGTCGGCCCGTTTCTTCAGGCACTTTGCAATCGAGTCGATCTCCGCCACGCGTCGCGTGTACCCTTCCCCTGAGTCATCGCCGTAGTACAGGTGGACCGTGCAGAGATTGAACTTGAACCAACCGGATTGGAACCTAACAAGGAAGGGACTGCGGGCGAACTGATGTCCGCCATCGACAAGGGACGACTTGGGCAGAACGATTTCGCCCGCGATGTGCTTGAACTGCACCTTGTTCGAATCGAACAAAAACACCATCCGCTCGCCGTTTCCGGAGGGCCCTTCAGTAACGTCCGTGGCAATGTAGCGCCATGACGGGCCAAGCAGGTCCATTACCTTCTCGAAAGGCCCCATGTCCTCATTGACCTCTTGCATGGCGACTAAGTCGAAGGCAGCCACCACCTCGGCGATATAATGAAATGACTCGGCAAGTCGCGGGCCTTGCCCGAACTTGTTCGAATCGAAGTCGCGAACATTCCACGTGGCAAGCAGAAGGGTGTTAGAAGCCGTCCTGCGCGGCACCGTCTGAGCGATGTGACTCCGCAAGGCTGAAATATGATCGATCGCCCGTTCGCGGTCGTCCTTCCTCCAATACTTTAGTTGCCAGTACATCGGCATGGACACCTCTGAATCGGACGCGTGCTGCACGAAGATTCCCGATACTTACCCCGCACTCTCCTGCATGGGTGTCAGTAAGTAAGCGTCACGTACTTGCCCAGGTACGTCGGGTGCTCCGCCTGTGCCAGCATGAAATGCGCCACATCAGCACGGGAAATGGCGCCCACCCGCATGCCGTTCACGAGTTCGTCCAGCACGCGATAGTGGTCCGTCATTGCGCCGTTGGATAACCGGCCCGGCCGCACGATTTCCCAGCGGGGATACCCAACGGCTACCAGCCGCTCCTGTTCACTCTTGTCTGCATAGACTTTCTTGAGCAGCAGTGTAAACAAGAGCTTCATGGGAAGCGAGTTGTAGTCCCAGCTGTCGCCCGTACCGAATCCGGTGAGCACGATAAGAGTGGCAGAGGAACCGGTTTCTTGTAAGACGCGCAACAAGACGCGCGCCGAATCTGAAAACAAAGTGGTGGCGAAGGGGCTTTTCACGCCGAGCGTCACCAGGATAGCGTCGACTCCCTCCACTGCGGCTCGTACATCATTTGGGCTTGTCGCACTACCCTGCACCCTTTTCAGCTTAGTGTGATCTGGAAGTGGAACAACCCGTCGCGACAAAGTGGTAACCTCATGCCCCTTCTCAAGGGCAAGCCGCGTGACGTGGAGTCCTACACCGGCCGAAGCTCCGATTACGGTGATCTTCATGTCTCCTGTTTCGGCGTAAGTGACTTAACAATGTTTCGCCTCCCCTGTCAGCAGCCCTTGGATTTACTTTGGGGAGAGGCTAGCGCATCGACTCAACATGGACATTCTACTTCTTTGAGACGGGTAGGTCTATGACGAGAGGAGAGGCAAGAAGCGGTTCTGCCGAACACAGGGTGAGAGCACCTAGCTCTTCGTTTTTAGGTATCACCGCGTGGCATAATAGCAGGCATCATTTCGCATTTCCCACCTTACTTGACAACTTTTCCCAGAAGCGGCGCCGGTTTGGGATATTTGGAAACACAGGCTGCTCCTCATAGATTGTGACCGGCTGAGAGATATGCCCGTGTCCTTTTAACAAACACGCATTTACCCTCAACAGTCCACGGAACTGTCAGACTCCTTCGGCAATGACTTAGTGTGACGGTGTTCTATCCTGCCCGGAATCAACTGTGTACTATCGACAGTCGAGTGCAGGAAAACCTTACCGTCGCATCGACGCAGCTTTGCGGGCTCTCGCTTTCCATTGCTCCCCCACGCCCATTTCTTGACGGGATACATGCCGCTATTGTCGATCTCCTTCCTAAGCACCTGCTCCATGGTCCACCAGCGGAGATTCCATACATCATGGATCTCCGGCGATTCGGACGGATCGCCTTCTGCGAGCAATGCCTTGCCTCTATCGTTCAATCTGATGCCTTGATCGATATTTACGACTTCCCCCAACATCCAACGCAGAGCGATTCTCGCAGTAACTTCTTCATTATCTCCGCCACCGATGTCGGAGTGGCAGCCGGCGAACCACACCTCATCAATATCTTGCTGCTCGTATGACCGGAGGTCCTCCTTCTTGAGTCGTGTCATGGCTCCTTCCCTATCCAAATCGAGCAATCCCCACGTCGTGGGTTGGAACCACGCGCGATGTTCGTGCAGCGCAAGGGCATGACGAACATATTTCACGATGGGATTGTGGCGAAGATGCGGCAACATGACAGGGTTAAGCCCGCCATAGGATTTCACAGTATCCCAAATGCCAAGCAAATGAATGGGACACCATCGCTGCTCCGTACGGAACCGCATGGTCGCTGTCTCATCCCCAAGCATCGGCTCATAGAGTTCCCACGCTCGGTTGAAACGTGCGTCGAAGTCGGCGACCCCATACTGCGGCAGTTGGCACCGGTACAACAGCCCGGCCAAGGCGCGCACCGTGAAGGCGCCGCGACTAAAGCCGAACAGAAACACTCGATCGTCGGGTCCCTCATACAGGTCCGATAACTCTCGATACATTTCGCGAACGTTCTCCTTGAGACCGTACCCAAAGAGAAGCCCACGTCCACGGTCGAGCCACGCCTTTGGCCGGAATCTTGATTCGAGCGGGGGCGGCAGAACGCGCAGGGCTTCTTTGTCTTTGAGACTGTTCCTGTATGCATCGACCTTACTGCAGCGATACACACTCGTGCCCACACCTTGGTCATATACCGCCACTTGCTGTTTATGGTTGTCCAGTGCCAGACACTCGATCAGGTGCGTCACGTTAGTCACACGGCTATCGAATGTGTTTCCTGTACCGTCCGAACAGATAATGATGTTCTTGCCCATGCGATACTACTCAGCCGATCAGTTCAGCTTATGACTGCGGGCTGAGGACTTCTCGCCAAACAGCGGCGAGGTTGTGAAGCGCTTCGCTTCCGTTCCCGACATAAACAGATCCGTGCATGGTGGCCAGCCGCCTCGGTTGTAGCGCTGCTAGCCGGTGCAGCGTCGTCTCCGTCAGCGAACAATAGGGCAAGTAATTCGCCAATGGACCTTGCTGATAGCCCACCAGTGTTTTACGACATCGATCGATGATATCCGATTCCGTCATCGGCTCGACGTCCCCGTCGTGATGAAAGAGATCCGAGTACAGAAGTGTCCGTTCCGTTTCTTCGAACATCAATCCCGCTTCCCAGCAATGAGGAACATGCGGCGTCGCGAGAAAGCGGAAGCGGTATCTTCCGGTCTCGAGCACCTCGCCGTCTGTCATCCCTTTGGCTGGGCGAAGCGCCAAACAATCGTCCACGCTCACCATCTTGCCTACCACACTACACACCACTTCCGATTTCGGAGCCAGTTGTTGCCACTCCGGTACTGTCGCGCATTCGTCGGCTTCAAAATGGCTGAATCCGATCCAACGCAGAGTCTGCGGCATTTCTCGAGCCATGCGAAGGAACGCTCGACCACCCATCGCTTGGGAATGACGGCGAAGGTATGAAGTTCGCTGCAGAAAGGCGATTTCGATTGCGTTTTCCAGCTCTTCCACCGTTTGGTTCCGCTTCATGGCGGCGCGGAAGCCAAGCCTGAACAATTCGCGGGCTTCTATTAGCAGCTTGAGTTGAGCATCTGGATCATCAGCCACTCTAATGGCGCGATCATGCAGCAGACGACCCAT
>NZ_JBLYIG010000438.1:0-1549 GCF_049222245.1 Nitrospira sp. BLG_2
TGTTTTTTATGGGGTTTTATAGCTTCCTGACAATCGTGATGGAGCAACGGGTGGGGGTCGGGACCAATCGATACGCGGCAGTCCATTCGCGTCTGGTTCAAACTGTCAACAGTCTTGAGGAATGGGTGCAACGCGGACAAACAGAGCGCGCAGCCATACAAAGTGTCTTGACAAGATGAATTGTGTGCCGATCCTTCCAGGGGCCGTGTGTGTGAAAAGAATAAGGTGGAACGGTGTTTCTCGGTAAAGCTGCGAGCGAGATGTCTGTCGTTCAGGGTTCAAAGTACGAGCCATACTGGCGCTTACAAGGGCGCCCATTTGAAAACGTGCCGGACCCAAAATTCTATGTGCCATCCGTGAAACACGAAGCAGCTATGGCATGCATGCTATACGGGATTCAGGCCCGTAAAGGAATCGTGATGTTGACCGGCGAGATCGGAAGTGGAAAGACCCTCATGAGTCGTGCAGTCATTTGGAAGCTTCCTCGGGCTCAGTATGAAATCGGCCTCTTATCCAACCCGACCGTCACGGAGAACGAACTCCTCGGCGAGATTTTATTCCAGCTCGGCTTGGACCCAGGCGGAACCAGGGTCGAGCAGCTACGCCGATTAAACGACCAGCTGCTTGCCAACTATCATCAAGGTGTAGACACCGTCGTCGTGGTGGATGAGGCACAGGCGATTGAGCACGACCGCTTATTTGAAGAGCTGCGGCTCCTCAGCAATTTCCAGTTGAACGACCGGTTTCTCATCACACTGGTGCTGGTAGGTCAACCGGAACTGCGTGATCGTATCGCGCATATTCCCCAACTCGCACAGCGTGTGGCCGTTTGCCACCATATTGAACGATTCGACCGTGCAGAAACAAAAGCGTACATCGTGGCTCGACTGGCCGCCGTAGGCTGTACGCAGCCAATATTTTCGTCTGGCGCGATATCCTCAATTTTTCAACAGACTGGCGGAGTCTGTCGTTTGATTAACTCGCTGTGCGATTTGTGCCTCTACTTTGGGAGTGTCGCGGAGATGCGTCGAGTTAGGCGAACGTTGGTTGAACGGGTTGCAGGAAGCATGGTGCGTGCACACGATGCCAGCGGAGCGGGGGCGTTCTCGTGAGCGAGTGGTACCATCAGGCAGAACAGGCTCTGAGCGAGACGGCGGTTGCCGTGCAAGGTTGTCATCCTTTCACACTGCCTTCGCTTGAGCGGCTTGCAGCAAATCTGGTCGCATCCTTACAGCGGAATGATGAACTTGTCGTCGAAGCCTTGTCCGGACGGACAGGAGCGCCGTTAATTACGAACTTGATCAATGTGGCCATTTTGGGAACGAAGGTCGGGATGGGGCTCGGGTATTACGGTGAAGAGCTGCAGCGATTGGCATTCGCGGGGCTGGTTCATGATATCGGTTTATTTGCAGTGCCACATACGCTGATCACCAAGAATGGCCGGTTGACTCAGGAAGAGCGAACCGTGATCGAGCAACATCCAGAGTTCGGCTATCGAGTGATTGAGCAATGTGGTTCTGACTATCACTGGCTTGCAGGAGTGATACGT
>NZ_JBLYIG010000439.1:0-2433 GCF_049222245.1 Nitrospira sp. BLG_2
GGCATCTACCAAACCGTGAAGGGATTCTGGGAGCAGCTTTCCACCAAGGGAGGCGAGGTCCGTGCGCGCAACGTCAGGAGAGAGACCTTTTCCCTGAGGGGAGAAAGCCTGTATCACCCGGAAGGCGACGAGCAGGGGAGTTGAGGGAGCCGGTCGGAATGTTTATCCGTCGTCGAAAGACCAGACAGGTTACCGTCGGGAACGTCAGGATCGGCGGGGATGCCGCGATCTCCGTCCAATCCATGACGATTCCACACCCGAGCGATGTCACGGCGACGGTGGAGCAGATTCACCAACTGGAACAGGCCGGCTGCGAGCTGGTCCGCGTGGCGGTTCCGGACATGGAAGCGGCGGCCGCCCTTCCTAAGATCAAATCCCAGATCCACATCCCGATCATCGCGGACATTCACTTTGATTACCGGCTGGCGCTCAAGGCGGCGGAAACGGTGGATTGCGTCCGCATCAATCCTGGAAACATCGGCGCCTGGTGGAAGGTCACCGAGGTCGTGAAGGCCGTCAGCGACCGGGGCATTCCGCTCCGGATCGGCGTCAACGCCGGTTCGCTGGAACGCCACCTGCTCGACAAGTACAGATATCCCACCGCCGAAGCATTGGCCGAGTCCGGGTTGAACGCCGTACATGCGTTGGAAGATATCGGCTTCACGAATATGAAGGTGTCGTTGAAGGCGTCCGATGTCCACATGGCGGTGGATGCCTATTGGATCTTCGCGCACCAGTCGGATTATCCGCTGCATATCGGCGTCACCGAAGCCGGGACTGTATTAACCGGTGCGGTCAAATCCTCGATCGGACTGGGGTGGCTGCTGATGAACGGCATCGGGGATACGCTGCGGGTTTCACTCGCCGCCGATCCGGTTGAAGAGGTCCGCGTCGGGTTCGAGATCCTGAAGTCGCTGGAATTGCGCCACCGTGGCATCAACGTCATCGCCTGTCCCACCTGCGGCAGGGTGGAGATCGATGTGGTGCGCATGGCCAATGAACTCGAAAAGCGATTGGGTCACATCAAGACGCCGCTGAACGTGTCGGTGCTTGGTTGCGTCGTCAATGGGATCGGCGAAGGCAAAGAGGCGGATATCGGCATCGCCGGAGGCGAGGGCGTCGGAATTCTATTCAAGAAGGGCAAGTTGGATCGGAAGGTGCCGATGGCCGACCTGATGGACACATTGATCGCCGAAGTCGAAGTGATGGCCAAAGAAAAAGAAGCGCAAGGCCATGAGGAAACCTCTCAAGCTCGAGGTTCCGGACATGACCGGAATCCCTCAGCCTGGAATCAGTCTTTCGCCTCCTCGGAATCGACCAGCACAGGTCGCCGCGAAATCCCAGTTCTTCCGTCGCGCTGATCCACGCCGCCTACCGCACCCAGCGGTTGAGTTCGCCTTCCCATGCCCGCTATAATGCCACGTTTGCTCTTCGTGGGGCGCCGTACCCAAGTGGCTAAGGGAGCAGTCTGCAAAACTGCGATGCAGCGGTTCGAACCCGCTCGGCGCCTCCAAACCGCACTTCGTGTGGCTGACCAGCTTGTCAGGCGCGCCGTACTTCGTTGATGTCCGCCGGGAAATGCCTCAGTAGCAGGCGAAGCCTTCTTCATTGATGCCGCGAGGGACGCCGCGTTAATCCGCGCATGTCCTTCGCCCGGCGTTCTTTATTCTTGTCCGATCCTTGCCGGGCTCCAATCTCAAGCTGTGAGCCCAGGGCGAGTCTGGAACACACCGCGATCACCTTCCTGTGACCTCAGGTGAAAGAATCGCTCGGAGCGAGGGAGGATCGATGAACGATGCGCGAGAGAGAACCGGGCTGCAAGCAGGGACCATCGGCCTGCATGCCGGGCCAAGGCTGTCGGGTTGTCCTCTACCGATTCTCTAGGCGGTCACTCCATTTGGCCGGGCGCATGACCGTGGACAGCGCCGCCAAGCCGCAGATGAACGCCAACATGGCAAAGCATAGGAAGAGAATCAGGGCGCCCTTCAGATCATGTGGGGAAAAAGTGCCGGTCGCCATTTCAACCTCCACTGTTAGTTTACCACGATTGGGTTCCTTTCCATCCACATTCGCAAGTCCAGGGGGCTTGCGGGTCGACCTTTCGAAGGACCAGACAACAGGAGGGACAATGTCTCATCCATACCCGCGGTCTCGTATCGACTGCCTGCTGCCCAGGTGCTGAATGTCTTGAGGCGATCATGGTGGACCTCACGATGATGAACCACAGGAATTGGAAGCGCCGGATAGACACCATACTGTTCGATGCCATGGAGAGCTATGGTGCTTTCGAGGAAATGCCGCGGTTTTGGGTGGGGAAATTCTCGCGCGGGATTTTTATTTCATGGGTCCGAAATGATCTGACGAAAAGAGACGAGATTCTCTAGGTTTTCTGTGTTCACTCTTGGACGAGAAGGTTTCCCCAAACTCTGTGGA
>NZ_JBLYIG010000440.1:0-1880 GCF_049222245.1 Nitrospira sp. BLG_2
GGAATCCGCGTGAAAGTCTATGGGGACTTCGCGCTTAATCTCGAGTACGACATTCGCTATAATTCGGAGCCGGCGCCCGACCGCAAGACGGTCGATTCTACCTTCATTTTCGGCATCAGCTACGAGTTCGAGCGCTGAGGCGGTCACGCCGAGCGGACTCTCCGATTTTACCTTCTTAACGAATGCACCACACTCATACGTTGAGGGCTGTCACTTTTTACAGTTCTAGTTCTTTAAAGAGGCATGATAGTTTCTTCTCTTGGATCTATGCGTGTGCGCCGTTTGCGATATTCAGACCAGTGGCTCACCTTCACCACAGCTCTACATCCAGACCGAGTTGAAAACGAACTGACTACAAAACTCATGCCCCAATGGGAGGGTTCTATGAAAGAAGGAATCGTTGATCGTGTACTTCCAAGCATCGTCGCGTTTGTGCTGTCGTTTGGTGCGGCGACGGCGTCCATCGCCCAGGACGCTCCTCCGCTCACCAAGCAAATCAACAACGGCAATTGGTTGCCGCAAAAAGACGCCGAAACGTTGCGCGACGAACTCTACTATCAGCGCGCCATTCACGCGTACATGACAATGCAACCCGCCTTGAACGTGATCGGCATGCGCGACGGTTCGGAATCAGCGTTCGGCAAGGGCTACCACATCCTCCCCATCTGGAAGCAACGGATGGACAGCCGGACCTGGGTGCCGACACCTAATGCAGACGTGATCTATTCCATGAGTTATCTCGACCTCAAGGAAACCGGCCCCCTTGTCGTGCACGTGCCCCCAAAAGTAATCGGGATGTTCACCGATTTCTTCCAACGCACCATCACCGATGTCGGCGCGATCGGGCCGGATCGTGAGCGCGGCGACCTCTATCTACTGCTGCCGCCTGGTTACAAGGGTCACATCCCACAAAGCTACTTTGCCTTCGAGTCCTCCACCTACAACGTCTTCCTTTTTTTCCGCACTGTGATGGCTAAGAGCAATGGAAGACCTGACCCTGCCCCCGCCGTAGCGGCTGCGGAACAGACACGCGTGTATCCGCTGTGGGGCGAGGAAAAGAACATCAAGCCGATGCAGTTCCCCGACGCCAGCGGTAAGCGGGTGAACATGATGTATCCTACGGACAACAGCTACTGGACCAAGCTGAAAGAATTCGTGGACTACGAACCCGTCACCGCCATCGACCCCGAACTACGTGGGGTGCTGGCCTCGATCGGCATCGTGAAAGGCGAAGCGTTTGAGCCAACCTCTAGACAGCAGGACCTTTTGAAAAAGGCGGTTGAAACTGCGCCCAAGATGATCTTGGCAACGGCCCAGCTCGGTCGGGAAGACAAGCGAAATCTTTATTACAAACATCGACAATATGAGCGCGCCTGGGCTGGGGGCACCGCGGAGTTCATGCAGGAGAGTTACATGGATATCAGCGCGCGGGTGCGATTTTTTCAGTACGCCTACTCCTCGGCCCCGGCGATGGTGATGCGCACGACCGGTGCCGGCTCGAAGTATCCGTTTACCGCGCGAGATGCCGATGGCAAATTCTTAAACGGATCGAATATCTATAAACTGCATCTCTCGCCCAATGTGCCGGCATCTTTGTTCTGGGCAGTCACGGCCTACAACGTCATCGATGGAACGATGCCCGAGACCGATCAGCTTCTGCCTTCGACGAACGGCTATTACGATCAACCGAAGAATTCGGATGGCTCCATTGACATCTGGTTCGGGCCGCAAAAACCCCCAAACGTGGCCGACTCAGCCTTCATCAAGACCGTTCCTGGCCGCAACTTTCTCGTTGCCCTCCGTCTTTATGGCACGGAGCTGCCGTTCTACGACCAGACCTGGAAGCCAGACGACGTTGTGAAGGTGAAATAAGTCAACAG
>NZ_JBLYIG010000441.1:0-12317 GCF_049222245.1 Nitrospira sp. BLG_2
GATCATCGATATCAACATGGATGAGGGCATGCTGGACTCCAAGGCTGCGATGGAGAAGTTTCTTCGTCTCGTTGCGTCGGAGCCGGATATCTGCAAAGTGCCCATCATGGTCGACAGTTCCAAGTGGGAGGTGTTGGAGACCGGCTTGAGAAATATCCAAGGTAAAGCCGTCGTCAACAGCATCAGCTTGAAGGAAGGCGAGCAGAAATTCATCGACCAGGCAACGCTCATTCGACGCTATGGGGCGGCGGTTGTCGTCATGGCCTTCGATGAGAAAGGGCAGGCCGACACGCTGGAACGGAAGAAGGAGATCTGCGCGCGCTCCTACAAAATTCTCACGGAGCAAGTCGGTTTTCCTCCGCAAGACATCATCTTCGATCCAAACATTTTGACTGTCGCAACAGGCATCGAAGAGCACAACGATTACGCTGTCAATTTCATCGAGGCGGCGCGCTGGATCAAGCGGAACTTGCCGGGAGCGAAGGTCAGCGGAGGCATCAGCAATATTTCTTTTTCGTTCCGAGGGAACAACGTGGTGCGAGAAGCCATGCACGCCGCCTTCCTGTATCACGCCATCAAAGCCGGTCTCGACATGGGCATTGTCAATGCCGGTCAATTGGCGGTTTATGAAGAGATTCCCAAAGACTTGCTTGAACTTGTAGAGGATGTGTTGCTCAACCGACGGCCGGACGCCACCGAGCGTCTGGTGAATTTTGCCGAAACGGTGAAGGCGAAAGGGAAAGCAGTTTCGAAGGACGATGAGTGGCGTCATGGGGCGGTTGAGGAACGGTTATCCCATGCGCTCATCAAGGGCATCACGGACTATATCGATCAAGATACGGAGGAGGCGCGTCGGAAGTATCCCAAGCCTTTGGACGTGATCGAGGGGCCGTTGATGGACGGCATGAATGTCGTCGGCGACCTGTTCGGCTCAGGCAAGATGTTCCTGCCTCAGGTCGTCAAGAGTGCCCGCGTGATGAAGAAAGCTGTAGCCTATCTCATGCCATTTATGGAGGAAGAGAAGAAGCGGTCCGGCAATTTCCAGGCACAGGGGAAGATTTTGCTTGCGACCGTGAAGGGTGATGTCCATGACATCGGGAAAAACATCGTCGGTGTCGTGCTCGGCTGCAACAACTATGAAGTCATCGATCTTGGCGTGATGGTGCCCTGTGAAAAGATTCTCGCCGCTGCTCGAGAAAACAAACCCGACATCATTGGCTTGAGCGGGCTCATCACTCCTTCGCTTGACGAAATGGTTCATGTGGCCAAGGAAATGACACGCGAGGGTTTCGATCTGCCGCTGTTAATCGGGGGTGCCACGACCAGCAAGGCCCATACGGCGGTCAAGATCGCGCCTTCCTATGAGCCGGGCGTTGTCCATGTGTTGGACGCCTCACGGGCGGTGGGCGTCGTGGGAAGTTTGATCAGCCAAACGCAGAGGCAAAACTTCGTCAAACACGTGAGGGATGACTACGAGAAAGTCAGACAATCGCATCATGAGCGGGGCGCCAAGTCGCTTCTTTCGATCACCCAAGCGCGCGCCAATCGGCTTATGTCCGACTGGGTCGCGGCTGATATTCCCACACCGGTTGCTTCGGGGGTTCGAACGATTGAGGACCAATCGTTGGTCGAGTTGATTCCTTTCATCGATTGGTCGCCATTTTTTCACACGTGGGAACTGAAGGGGCGCTATCCGACGATCTTTGATGACTCAACCGTTGGACCCAAAGCCAAGGAGCTGTACGATGATGCGCGACGCCTCCTGGATGAGATCATCCAGAAACGACAGCTTAAAGCCAAGGGGGTTTACGGATTCTTTGCTGCCGCGTCGGTCGGTGACGACATCGAATTGTACGCGGATGCATCGCGGAAGATCACGGCTACGACGATCCATCATCTCCGTCAGCAATCGGAGAAACCAACGGGTCAGCCCAATCTTTCGCTGGCCGATTATGTCGCGCCAAAGGGGTCAGGTCGTCAGGATTACATCGGAGCGTTCGCCGTCACAGCCGGTGTCGGGTTGGATGAATTGTGCAAGCGGTTTGATAAAGACCATGACGACTATAATTCGATCATGGCCAAGGCCCTCGCCGACAGGTTGGCTGAGGCCTTCGCCGAATGTCTCCATAAACGGGTCAGGGAAGAATGGGGATACGGCAAACATGAGCAATTGACGAATGATGATTTGATCCGCGAGCGATATCGTGGGATCCGTCCGGCGCCGGGGTATCCGGCTTGTCCGGACCACACGGAGAAACAGTTGCTGTTTGATCTCCTGCAAGTGGAGAAGAACGCCGGTATCACGCTCACCGACAGCTTTGCCATGTTGCCGGCTGCGTCGGTCAGCGGGCTCTATTTCGCCCATCCGGGCGCCAAGTACTTTGCCGTCGGCAAAATCGGCAAGGACCAAGTTGAAGACTACGCTCGCCGCAAGGGGATGGATCTTCGGACGATTGAACGCTGGCTCTCGCCGAATCTGAATTACGAGCCCGAATAATATTTGGCGCAAGACCGGTAGCCGTCGCACTTTCTCTTCAGCCCCATCTTCAACTACAATAGCCATCACGAATCTTTCCTTAAGGAAGTCCGATGCAGACACGTATCCTGATTGTCGACGATGACCAAGATATTCTGAGCGCGCTCAAGAAGCGGTTGACCTGGATGGGGCATGAGGTGCTCACGGCCGAGGATGGTGAACAGGCGCTGAAAGTCGCGGCAGAGGAGCAACCCGATTTGATGCTGCTCGACATCGAATTACCGGGACTCAGCGGACTCGATATCCTGAAGCAGCTTGCCGAAAAACGTTCCAGCATTCCGCCGCCGTCTGTCCCTGAAGTGATCGTCATCACGGCGTTCGGGACGATCGATCGGGCTGTGGAAGCCATACGGCTCGGGGCGTGCGACTTCTTGACGAAGCCCTTTGAGCCCGATCACCTCTCCATTGTGATCGAGAAGGCCATGGCCCAGATGGCTCTCACCCGCCAGATCGGTCTCCTGCAAGCGGAAGTGGCCGGAAGGTATGAGCATGTGGTCGCGCAGAGCCCACGCATGGTCGAGTTACTTGAGACGGCGCGGCGGGCGGCCGGCTCTTCCGCCACGGTATTGTTATTGGGAGAAACAGGAACGGGCAAAGAAGTGATTGCACGCGCGCTGCATCGATGGAGCCCCCGTGCTTCGAAACCGTTTGTCGTCGTGAACTGCGCGGCTTTGCCCGAGAGTTTATTGGAAAACGAGTTATTCGGACACGAGAAGGGAGCCTACACCGGAGCCGTGAGGCGTGAACCCGGCAAGATCGAATCCGCAGAAGGTGGCACCGTCTTTCTCGACGAGATCGGCGACATGCCGGCAGGACTTCAGACGCGCCTGCTCCGATTGCTGCAGGATCAGGAGTTTTACCGTGTCGGCGGCGCTCAGTCCATTCGCACCAATGTGCGTTTTGTGGCGGCGACGAACAAGGATCTGAAAGAGGCTATTCAGGAGGGACGGTTCCGTCAGGATTTGTTTTATCGCCTGAACGTCATTTCACTCATGTTGCCCCCCTTGCGGAAACGACCGGAGGATGTGCCTGCGTTGGTGGATCATTTCGTCCGCCGACATGGAATGGCCATGGGTTACCGAAACTTCACGGTGAGCCCAGACGCCCTGGAGTTCATTCGCGGATATCACTGGCCCGGAAACGTGCGGGAGTTAGAAAACGTTCTGGTCCGAGCCATCGCACTGTGCCCAGGTGACTATATTGAACCGGAACACCTCGGGATCACGGCTCAACGAAGGCTGCCGGTGGAAGCGGACTTTGCGGAAGACGATGGTCTGAACTACCATGCGGTGATGGAGCACTACAGCCGGAAAGTTATTGAAGAAGGTTTGCGCCGAGCGGGTTGGAATCAAACCAAGGCGGCGGAACTTCTCGGGCTGCAACGAACGTATTTGACGAGACTCATCAGACAGAGAGGTGTCTCTGTCAAACCTCCGTCCATGTAACTGCACAGCGTGCTAGAGCGGCCAAGCTCCTTGCCTTGTCAGACGATTTGATGGTGTGATGGGCTTGCAACAGTGGTCTTTGTCAAGGCCGGTCGTGCGGTGCTGGCCGAGTGAAGGGTAAACGAAAAACAACTGCCTCGGTTGGGTTCTGTCTCCACCCACAGTCGTCCATGATGTAGTTCGACCAGCAACTTGGCGATTGCCAGCCCAAGCCCTGCTCCCTTGGTCTGCTTGTGTGTGGTCGGCGCGCGATAGAACGGCTGGAAAATCTTGTCCGCATCTTCCGGCGAGATGCCGGGTCCGACATCACGCACGGAGATCCGGATTTCATCGACGGATATTTTCATGACGGTGAGGTCGACGATCGCGTCCACCGGTGTGAATTTTACCGCATTATGGAGGAGATTGAGGAGGATCTGTCGCAATTTGTCGGAATCGGCGCGGACAAGCGGCAATTCGGATGGGAGCGAGATCACGATGCGCACGCGTCGTTCGGAGCTGAATGGGTGAAGGTCTTCGACGGCTTTTGCGATCACATTTTCGAGCGTCACCGGTCCCAATCGTATAGTGGCTTGTCCTCTCTCGATTTGGGAGAGATCCAGCAGATCATCGATCAAGATCCGAAGGCGTGAGAGATTGGCTTCCACACGTGTAAGCGATCGCCGCTGATCGTCGGTGAGGGCTCCATCTATCCCATCCCGCAAATTGGCCAGGTGGACTTTCATCGAAGTTAAAGGCGTGCGCAGCTCGTGGGAGGCCGTGGAGACAAAGATCGACTTGCGCCGGTCGAGTTCCCGCAGTTTGGCATTAGCCGCGGCAAGCTCCTGAGTACGAGCGTCCACACGGTCTTCCAGCGTATGGGCCAGCTCACGCAACTCGTGCTCCCGTGATTGCAGCCTCGAAGCCATGGTATTGAAAACTTGTGTCAGGGTCCCGATTTCATCGTGGGTGCACATGGCCACGGTCGGCACGGTCTCTCCGTCGGCGAGTTTGGTCGCTGCTGTGGTGAGCTCTTGTAATGGAATGGTAATTCGGCGAGCCAGCAGGACGACGATACATACTCCCCCCATCAGTGTGCTCAGCGTAATGATGACCGCTTGCCACAACAACCGGCGCAGGACGTGCTGAAGGGTAGACGTTGAAAGCCCGACCTGCACAAGCGAGGGAGCCATAGGCTGAAGAGCGGTGAGGCCGTCATGGGTATCGAAATGCTCGTCAAGCGTAAGTTGCAGGGCAGGGTCCCACACAGTCGCGTGAGCCTGACGCGGTACTTGGACCAGCAAGTCGTAAAATATTGGGAGCTCGGACCCCCCCATGAGGCTGAACAATTCTCCCAGCGTAAATTCGATGGTCGATCGAAGAACCGGTCCGTCGTCGGCAAGCCAAATCCCACTGACGAGCGCCTCATTCGTATCGGCGTCGAGCCGGCCATGGTGGACCAATTGCGTTACCGGAAATTGTTTCCGCCCGAGCGGTTGACCGGAAAATTGCAGTTGCCACGCCCCCTTTCCAAAACCGGCTTGAAGATCGCCGCGCGAAGACACAACCGCCACATACGCAACTGGTTTGGCTGCGAGAATCTCCTGGATGAGTTGATCTAATTTTTGGGTATCGCCGGCAACGATGCTGAATCGACCCATCCCCGCCAGGTATTGCGCGAGCAACGTTCCGCTTTGCACCAGGCCTCCGGCAGCCGATCGGACTTGTTGTTGAATGAACAACCAGCCTAATAGGAGACAGGCGACAATCAGGATGACGGCGGTGCTGAGGATGAGCTTCGTTCTGAGCGTGATCGAATTCGAACGGTGTGACGGAGCCGGTACAACTATTGCCGTGTCCATATCGATTCTTGGCGACAAGTCATGCCTCTTTAGGGAATCAAATCGGCGTGGTCCGGTTGCCGGGCTAGCGTTCCTGGACCTCCATACAGGTGACCGGCCAAACGTATCAGCTCGGGAGGCAGCGAGAGGCCCAAGTATTCTGCGGAGTTCATGTTCAACGCCAATTGAGGGCGTTCGGGCGTCTGGAGCAAACCAGTTGAGGCGTGTTGTCCGCTAAGACGAGCGAGCGCAAGATGTGCGGCCTGCTGTCCGACGGTCCAAGGATCCATGACGAGCGCGCCCAGCGCCCCTTGCTGAACCAGTGTCGACGAGAAGGTGAACAACGGCACTTTGGCTTCCAACGTCGATTCCAAGAAAAACGAGATGGCTGATTCCGATACCACGGTCTGGTCTTGTATCAACCAGAGCGCATCGATCTTCGGCAGTAACGCTCGGACCGCGTTGGGAATCTCATCTGGGCGCTGGACTGCAACCGCGAGGAGGTCCAAGCCTTGTTGTTTGGCAACACGATGTGCCTGGCGAATAAAGCCACCGCTTTGCTCTTCATCATAGAGGACTCCGACGCGATTGCGATTGGGCACGACGGATCGAAGCGCCGCGAGTTGCGTTTCTGCCGTCGGTCGGACGGCGATTCCGGTCATGTTCGGGAGAGGAAGCCCATGTGTTTCCGGGTTGAGCACCATGCAGAACACCACGGGTGTGTCGACAATCTCCAGCTTGGCGGCCATGGCCGCCTTGAGCCCCACGGCGAAGATGAGGTCGGGAGGAGAAGCTCGTAAAGACTTGGCAATTTGCCGTCCTTCTGCCAGTTGACCGTTGAGGTTATATTCCTTGATCGATGTGATCGCAGGGATTCCCGTCTTAAACCCGACAACGGCTTGCTCATAGTATGGAAGTCCGGCCGATTTGAGGACGGCAATCTCAGCGGCGCCAGCCAAGCCGGATAGACTGGTGAATAAGAAGAGCAAGAGAATCACAATGATGAGCAGCATAGACGTCTTTCTTTGACGACGACCAAACTTATGGCACCCGATTTTCTCTAACATCGCCCATTTTCTCAAGTGCCCGGCAATCTGTACCTGCGCTCCGCCAGATAATTAACGTAATTTAAGCAACTCTTGGGCCACACAAGGTGACAAGTGGATCAAAGCTTCACCGTTAACCAACCCATCACTCGGCTGCCGATGAGGTCACCCAAGGGATGCTCGCGATGTGTGTCGTTGAGCGCGTTGAACACGGATACTGCTACCTCCGCCTCACGGCGATAACCGGTAGGCGCGGCCTCCTGCCAGAACCGATAGGCACCGCGAAGATTCAGGAGATGGTAATTCCCGACATACGGATCAGGCGGGACCACGCCAAAGGCGGAAAACATTGAAAAGGCTGAAGAAAGTGGGTACGTGGCGGCGCCTACCCAGTGGTAAGCGATCTCACCACTAAGCCCGTTTTCCCATTGGGCTCGCAGGCCGGCATTGTACTTGAACCGGGGCCCTGCTCGCTGGGAAGTTCCCGTGAGAGTCTGGCTGATCTCCTGGTAGGCAAAGTTGCCGAACCCGTTCAGCCACTTTGTCGCGAGAAATTCGATTCCTGCCTCGCCCCCATAAATGTCCGCCGTCCCACCGGCCTGGATGATACCGGAGGTTCCAGAGGTGATCAGGTTGGAGAGGTGATTATAAAACAGCGCAGCACGAGTCCTAAGCCGGTGTTGGAAATACCATCCTTGATACTCCACCTCATAGGAGACGATCTTTTCAGGGTTGAGGCTTCCATTGCCTCGTGGGTTGAGCGGAGGTTGCGGAGGAATAGGGGCAGGGAGACTGATGATCGCCAGAGAGTCTTGGTAGGTCTCAAACAGGGTCGGGGGGCGGTACCCGACAGCCACCGTGGTCCGGAAGGTGTGCTCCGGGGTTGGGGTAAACAGGAGCGAGCCACGCGGGCTGATCGTCGGATTGATGAAGCTGTCGAGATCATAGCGCAAGCCTCCGACCGCCTGGAACATTTGCGTCGGTTTCCATTCACCCTGCACATACAGCCCCAGCCGATCCTCGGTCCGAAATCCATCAATAAAGTTCATTGACAGGGTATTGAGCCGGTAGTTGATCCCGGCGGTGAGACGTGTTGAGGCTCCCAATTCGATTCCCTGCTGAGTTTCAATATTATAGGTGTGGCCTCTCAGCCTCAGATCTGAATGGAAGTTTCGATCAGTGAAGCGGAGGAACGAGGCGAAAAGGGGATTGGGAATGATAGGGCCGTCGATATCGTAGCCGTTCCAAAATGCTCGAATGAAAAAGTTAGGTCGCTCATAGCCCGCCTGGGCGTAGCCGAGACTTGGCGCGCCGGTTTGCACAGCTGCATCAACAACATTGCCATCGAAGTCGTTCACATCAACCAGACCACCTGAGAGCGAGATCTTTGATTCACTTCCCAAGGCATATTCCGTCTGGACGTTGAACTTGTTGTCGCGAAACGCCAGCGCACTCCCGTTGCGCCACTGCTGGTTCTGGTCGTGGCCATATGAGACACGGAAGCCTAATTTCTTAAAGTTGTGGGCATAAATGGCGGCGCTACTGATCGTGCCATAGGCACCCCCACCAAACTGCGCAGTGATACCCTTCATCTCATCCGGTGACTTGGTGACGATGTTGATGATGCCGTCAAAGGCATTGAATCCGTAGAGGACGGAGGCGGGACCCTTCTGGACCTCGATGCGTTTGATCTCCGGCAAGGTGACAGGAATCGCTTTCCAGAACACGCTCCCCTGTACATCAACATAGATGGAGCGGCCATCGACCATGACTAAGAGCTTGTTGCTGTCCAGTTGGTTGTTCCCGCGCGTGCTCACGTTAAAGTCCGCCCCTGTGACCTGCATGACTTCCAAGCCGGGAATGCGGCGAAGCACTGTGGGCAGATCCGGAGCGCCGGACTGACGCATGTCCTCATCGGTGATGACGTACACGTTGGACGGTGCCTGAGAAATCGGTTGCTCACGGCGGCTCGCGACACTGATGGTTTCTTCTTTCAAGTACAGCGTTTCTTCTTGAAACTTTTGTTCTGTTTCGGAGGATGCTTGGAGAGGAATGAGAGGTATCTCAGCCCAGCCGGGGAGCGAACCAGCCAGCCAACAAGCGGTGATGAAGAGGGGCGTCCTCCAGTTTCTGCTCATGCAAAGCATCTGCTTCGACTTGTACCTGGTGCGCGCGTCCGTCTTCCCATTCAAACATTGGCATGATTGGAACAGTAGACTGCCTGATTATGGATCCTGGCCCTGAGAATGTAGCCTAAGCCGAACATTGGCCTCAACATTTAGGAAGGAAGACTATTCGCTATGGGAAGCGATCTTGTAATTCGCATTGCACGCGTCCGCTGTGCCTGCTGCCTCAAGATTTCAATTCAAGATTGATCGGTCATAAGCAAGGCCGGTGAATGTGCCGTACAGGTAGTAAGGGTACAAACCAAATAGTTAACGAAGGAAATTTGCCGGTCCTCGCCTTCAGGTGCATCGAATTTGATGCAGAATCCATTTGGATACATCGCCATGGAATTCTTTCTATTCATCCACTGTGGTTTCACTGGAATCCTGCATCTTCTGGTAATGCCTCACTATCGAGTGGCGAGCGGCTCTGTTCAGGACCCGTAAGAAGACCTATCAGCAGTGGAATGCTATTTGCTCTACGAGGTCGAGCCATGAATGAGCCTGCCAAACGGAGACACAATCAGCCGATGCCGCTCGCAACATCACTTGTCGAGTATGTCTCAGTAGGCATGGGTCATCAGACCTCGAGCAGTGTCCGCACTCGGTCGTCCGTCTTGGTCAGGAGATCTCATGTCAGACCTCAATAGAATGAGTCCGTCGATTACCCTGGCGATTCTCAGCAGTCAGCATCTCGCGTGGCGCGGATTGCAGAAAGTGTTGGAGAGCCGGGAGACTGTCCGGATCGTCGTGCAACTGCATCTGTGGAAGCCATCCGCCGTGCCACTTGCAGAAAAACAACCGGATGTATTCATCCTCGATATGGAGAGCCAACAAGACGCCGTCGGCATGATTAAACAAATTAGGGCGTCGGCTCCGAAAAGCAAGATCGTGTTGCTGAGCGGGTTCGAGGACAGCGACCTCACGCGCGAGGCTTTTGAATATGGCGTCGACGGTATCATCCTGAAGGTCCAACCTGCTGCAGCCATACTGGCTGCGATCGAGACGCTGTACTTGCCCACTACCAACCACGTCCCTGTCAAACGTCATGATGGAGTGGACGTGGATCTGTGGGCGACTTTTCGGCGACATGTCGATCACCACATGCAGCCGCCTGCGTGGCCCGAGGGACTGACAGAACGTAAACGGGAGATTATCAGATTGGTCGGCCAGGGACTCTCGAACAAAGACATCGCCGACCGGCTGTGTATTTCAGACAGTACGGTCCGCTATCATTTGACGAGCATTTTCGACCGGATCGGTGTGCCCAATCGAAAAAAGCTCCTGATCCACACCCATCACTTCCGCTCCTCTCCGGCTTAACTCCAAGCTAAGCGGTCTTTTCCGAATGGACACGTATTGATGGAGCAATCGATTCAAAGACGAGAACGAGTCCGTGTGGTCCTGATCGACGATTCGAGTTTCGTTCTTGAAGGGCTACAGGTGGCCTTGTCGAAGAGTAGTGGTATCCTGGTCGCCGGCACAGCACGCACTGAAGATGAAGCCGTTGTCCTTCTGAAGACGTGTCAGCCGGATGTGGCCGTTTTGGATGTACGAGTGGGTCGAGCGAGCGGCATCAATTTATGCGGAGTCATCCGTGAATCGTATCCACGAACGTCCGTCCTCTTCTTCACCGCTAATGACGACAAACACACTCTGCGGTCTGCCATTCTTGCCGGAGCACAAGGGTACTTGCTGAAGGGGGCGTCTCAAGAAGCCATCGTGAGGAGTATCGAAATCGTCGCAGCCGGTAAGGCCATCATGGATCGTCGATTGACGCAACAGCTCCTTGCGTGGGTTCGGGATGGAAGACAGATTGCACAACAGGATGAGATGGAAGATTGCTCAAGAGCCGATCTGCAACTCCTTTCACTCATTGCGGCCGGGAAAAGCAACAAAGAGATTGCTCAGGAGCTCAATGTCACTCCGAGTGCTGTTACGGCCCGCCTCCGTGCGGTTTACAAGCGGTTGAATATCTCAAGGAGATCGGAAGCGGTGAGGTACTTTGTGCAGTGGGAAAAGGGAATGAGATGAATCGAATTAGATGCGAATCTATTTGGATACATTGTCTATACAGGCCGGTACCTACAAGGGCTGGAGTAATACTTAATAACTACGTAGTGTCATTGAAACATTTTCCCATCACGTGTTACGCATGCATCGACAATGGGAACGCTGCTCATGGTTTATGAGTAAGCCTGGAATGAAACTGGCATAGCTCTGCGCCCGTCAACCGCATGAGTGACGAGGGTGGGTCGCTGCCATTTCTAATAACTTTAAGCAACAGGATTGATGAATGTCATTTGCGCTGATCCATAGTGTGATGTGGGTGTTGGCCATCGTTCTTGTGACGGTGAACGGAGGATGCGGATCGTCTGTCTCCGATGAAGCGGCAAAGCCGTTGCCGGTGTCGCCAGTAGGCACCAATTACGGCGCCAAAGCGAATACTTCTTATTCGTTGCCGGCGGGCGATACGACTATGGTTGAGAAGAAGCTCGAGGGAAACGTGAACGGGACTGCGTCCGTGAATCTACCTGGAGACCATGCGTCCGCGTCGATTTCCTCCATTCCGCCTTCCGTTGCTAAGGATATGCAGTCTCCCGAGCCTCGCGACCGCTATCGGGCGCTGGATTACTGGGAAGCCCAGGACAGTAATGCACCCCTGGATCCGGTGTTCGAAGCGATTGAGGACGACGATCCAGCGGTGCGGGCCAAGGCTACAGCGATCGTTGATCGATACTGGGCGGCGGAGGAGGAGCAGGAGAACCAATAGAAATTCCAAGAGTTCGGAAAAGGGAGAATCGAAGCGTATAGGAGGATCACGGGTGTAGTGGTTGCCCGTGAGTTATCGAAGAGAGACCACATTCATTCATGTTATCAAAGGAGGCTTCATGAGAGTGCATCGTGTATTACCTCTGGTAGCAGGGCTGCTGCTGACAGTGAATCAGCTGAGCTATGCGCTGCCCGCGAAGTTTACCGTTAACGATACACCTGGCCATTGGTTTGATACCGGTGTCGATGTCGGCGGCACCCGCTCGCTTGCCGTTATTAGCAAGGGGGAAACAGTTTCTTTCTACCAGAAAGGCGGCGATCCGGTTAATGGCAAGTCTCGTGATGTGGAAAGCTTTCACACTGTGACCAACTTGGTTTGGCCGTCTGCTGCCGGAGAAAATCCGGTGCTTGACCAACTCAAAGCGAATTCGGAAAACTTTGTGAATGTGAAACTCGATACGCCAGGGCTGTATGTCTTTGTGTGCAAACTCCATCCCTATATGCTCGGCGCGGTCGTCGTAGACGATCCCGCG
>NZ_JBLYIG010000442.1:0-1972 GCF_049222245.1 Nitrospira sp. BLG_2
GTGGTCATCACGGGAGCTTCAACGGGAATCGGAGCGGCTTGTGCGATCCATCTTGATCGATTGGGTTTCACAGTCTTTGCAGGGGTTCGGAAAGCGGAAGACGGAATAGCCCTTCAGAGGGCGGGCTCAGGCCGACTGATACCACTTGAGCTCGATGTGACAGACCTTGCGACTATTGAACAAGCTCACATAGTAGTTTCTGAATCAGTCAGAACAAACGGATTGTTTGGTCTGATTAACAATGCTGGCATCGCAGTCGTCGGGCCTGTTGAAGCTGTACCGATTCCAGATTTCCGTCAACAGCTCGAAGTGAACGTCATCGGACAAGTCGCGGTCACTCAAATGTTTCTGCCATTAATTAGGCAGGCGCGGGGCCGAATCATTAACATGGGTTCTATTGCCGGTCTTTCAACGATGCCGCTTATGGGGCCCTATTCGGCATCGAAATTTGCGCTTGAAGCGATCACGGATGCTCTACGCTTGGAAGTCCAGCAATGGGGAATTCACGTGTCGATCATCGAGCCGGGTGCCATTGCCACGCCTATCTGGAACAAGTCAGCTATCGATGCTGCAGAGAGGGAGGCAGCCATAGAGACAGAACTTCGAACTCTCTATAAGCCTGTTGTGGCCGCCGTAAGGAGGGTCGTCGGAGAAGCATCGAAACGAGCGATTTCCTCTGACGCCGTGGCGAAGGTGGTGGAAGCAGCCTTGACCGCACCATCGCCCAAGACGAGATATCTGGTTGGAACCGATGCCAAACTCCGCGCTCTAATGGCAAGAGTGCTTCCTGATCGCACAACTGACAGGCTTTTGACATGGATTCTTAAGCTGCCTCACTGAGGGGAGTAGCAGCAGGTAGCTAGTTCAAAGCATTAACGCAGGGTCAAAAAACTTGAGTATTCAGCCGACAAGATCCGGATTAAGACGAGACAGAGGTTTGACAGAGAGCGCCTTGATCTCATTATAAACGACCGTACGACCCACTTGACGTAGGCGGCTAAAGATACCTTCCACGATCACCTGATCGCCTTCATGGACTTCCAGCCGTCCAAGACTGACAACCTTCAGTGTGCCCGCCTGGTCCTGGAGTAGAAAACCATAGGCAGGTTGTCCTTGACGATTCGTGGCCAGCTGTACATTCAGCACCTTTCCGGTGACCATGACGTCTTGACGATCGTATTGTTCCGGATGTGCCAGGAGCTCCGCGATCTCAATCAGGCTGGCGGCCGCTGCCGGGGCAGTGCCGAGAGATTCAGGCAGCAACGGACAGATGGGCAAGAGCAGAAGGCAGACCACCGCTGAAGCGAAAAGTCGGGATCGGATGGCAGATTGTCTGGTCATCATCGAGAGTGATTATACCGAACTGCCGGTGATTGGCAAGATTGAAAGTTCACCACTTGTCGGAGCCTCTTCCGCTAACGTCTTCTCCGATAAAGTTGTGGAGAATCTGCTGCTGCAAGTCAGTCAGTTCACCCTGGCCGGCCTCATGCTCTCGTGAAGGAGGCTCGGACTCCTTGGGCGTCGGTCTCGATCGCGTGAGCAATACTTCGTCCAATGCCTCGTGAGTGATATCGACCTCCTTTTGAATTGCGACCAGTCGCTGGAGTCCAAACAACGTCCTGGTTGTTTCAGCATGCATCGCATTTGAACTGGCGCCATAGACGAGCGAGTTCCAAAACTTCGTTTCGGTGGCTTCGGGTATGGCAAGGACCGCATAGGCCGTGAGCTTGTCGATCAACGCGGACTCGGTCCGCTCGAGCCCATCGTAGGTCGGAATCGAGCGTTCAATGGGACGCTGGGAAAGTACCTGCATAGTCTCTTTCCAAAGATCAGGGGAAGGAACCATATCCCCACCTGTGTGAGGTTCTGACCCTGCACATTTGGTCTTGATTGCCATGAGATACTGAGCCAAGAACTTGACCTTGCGGGCGGAAAGTGTGCCTGCTGGAATTCCCCAGATGTGGCCGATTTC
>NZ_JBLYIG010000443.1:0-2274 GCF_049222245.1 Nitrospira sp. BLG_2
GTGCCAACAATATGTTGAACGGCGGAGCCGGTCATGACCGGCTCGATGGCGGTCTTGGTAGCGATATGATGTTCGGTGGGACAGGCGATGATCTGTATATCGTGAACCAAGCTGGAGATGTGGTGACGGAACAAGCAGGACAAGGAAGTGATACCGTCGAAAGCAGTATCACCCATATCCTCAGGTCGAACGTCGAATCTCTTACCCTCACCGGGTCTTCGGATATCAACGGCATGGGAAACTCCGCTCATAACGTGCTGTTGGGCAACAGCGGCGACAACACTTTGGACGGCGGTTCCGGCAATGACCTGTTAGACGGAGGGATGGGGCGTGACGCGCTCTTTGGAGGAAGCGGTCACGACAGGCTCTTTGGTGGGTTCGGGGACGACAACCTCAATGCGGGAAGCGGAAACGATCTTCTCAACGGCGGCGAAGGGAGCGATAGACTCGACGGTGGATCGGGTGACGATCGATTGTTGGGCGGTGCCGGCAATGATCGGCTCACAGGCGGCAGTGGTGCCGATCAATTCACCGGAGGCAGCGGCAACGACCTGTTGGCCGGCAACTCCGGGAATGATGTCTACGATTTTTCTCGCGGAGACGGCCAAGACATTATTCTTGACTCTGACTCCTTCCTCGGGAATCAGGATCAAGCGATTTTTGATGCCACGATCAACCCTCTGGATCTCGTGATTAGCCGCCAAGCCAATGACCTCCGTCTCGCTATTCATGGTTCAACAGATCAGGTGACGGTGAAAGATTGGTACGTCAGTAACGCTCATCGAGTCGAGACGATTCAGGCAGGCAACGGAGAGATTCTGCTCAGTACACAAGTTGACCAGCTCATCCAAGCGATGGTGAGTTTTACGCAGCAGACCGGCCTCACCTGGGATCAAGCGATCGATCAGCGACCGCAAGAAGTGCAGGCTGTCCTAGCCGCGACCTGGCAATAAATGAGGGATAGGATTGGTTCAAGATTTGGTTCAATCGCTGGGCGGTTCGAAATGTCCGGAGGGGCGTTGTTGCCACGGCACGGTCGCTTGGCGGGATTGCTTGACTAAACTGCGTAAACTCATTTCAGCGGCCCGCAAGAGTTTGGGATCACCGGCTTGTATGAGCGTCGTCAACAGGACATAGAGTGATCGATCGGCGTGAGACCCGGCCAAGATTCGGTCAGTCACTGGATCGATCTGGGAATTGTCCGGCTCCTCAGCCTCCGATGAGTCTGTGAACAGATGTTCGAATGACCTGGGGTGGCCAAACAGCCAAGAGGGAGGCATGCGGAGCGCGGATGCGAGCGCTTCAACCGTACCCGTCGTGGGGTCAACTTGATCAGCTTCGATCTGTTCTAGGAGTGCAGTAGGAATTCCTGCCGCGTCTGATAATGACTCGATGGATCGGTTTTTGTAGAGCCTCCAGCTCCGGATAAATAGCCCTATCGACATGAGATCATGATACACAAATGGAGGGGTGCGCTTCAATAAATCGCACGGTAAAAATAATATTTATTTAATGAAATCAACATATTATGACCTATTTAAAGATCAGGCATGAAATCGGTATAATGCGCGAACAAGTTTTAACGCGTTGAAGGAGGTGGGAACCTATGTTGGGAACCGATATTCGCGGCATCATGGCTGAGGAAGAAGAGGTTCAGCGTCGCCAAGAGGCTCTTAAATCTCTGATGACGATGAGAGCCAAGCAGCTTCGAGAAACCTTGGAAGATCGAATCAAGCGTGCCAGGAGCAGCGGGGATTGGATACAGCTGTCCAAGGCGGAATGCGAGAGTTTGTATAAGCGCGAAAAGGCTCACTTGAAGTCTCAGCTGGAACAGTTGCAATTTGAGCAAACTCGGACTCGGGGAAAGCTGACTGCACTGAAGCGCGCCAAGGCAAGGGCACAGCGTATCCGTGCTGCGGAAGCAGCCTCCGAACGAAGGCGCCGATGATCGACGACCGCGCGGCTGTCTTGGTAGTATTTTCTTCGGCGACGACGGGGGTGTAGGGGGATAGTGGGCGCAGTGCAGCATCTACCGGCTCTCACTCGTGCACGGGCTTCGCTGATCCGGCAACTGCTTCGCGATAAGAAAATCAGATCTAGAGAAGGAGCCTTTGTCCTTGAAGGGACCAAGTCCTGCCTTGATCTGATCCACCGGCACCCACAGTCTATTCTCAGCCTCATCGTCTCGCCGCGTTTTCTTTGCGTCGAGGCCGAGGCAGATCGAACAGCGCGCACGAATCTGCCTGCGCGCCAATTTGTTTGTTCAGACGCCGG
>NZ_JBLYIG010000444.1:0-1914 GCF_049222245.1 Nitrospira sp. BLG_2
TTATAGCTGAGCCCACAATTACCGATAGACAGATAGGGTTGCACTTTGGAAGAATGAGGGCATGAGATGTTCATCGGATTTGCGTAGACGGGTAGTAAGTTTTGTGCGAGGCGGCGGAAGCAAGGCAGAGGCGGCCCGGAGGTTCAAGGTGGGCGAGGCGAGCGTGTACCGGTGGCTCAAACCCGGTGGGCTGAGACACAAGCGCCCTGGGCCCAAAACCGCTCATAAACTGGATTGGGAGGCTTTACGGCGTCATGTCACCACGCATGACGACCTGACACAGGCGGAAGCGGCTCGGCATTTCGGGGTCTCACGCCATGGCATCTGGAACGCACTCCACAAGATGGGATGGACCCGGAAAAAAAACGACCGGCTACAAAGAACGCAGCCCGCTGCACCGAAGAAAGTTTCTGCGTCTTCGTGAGCGGTCCAGACGTCGCGGCCTGCAGCCTGTTCATGTCGATGAGTGCGGCTTCACGCCGTCCGTGACTCGCCGCTATGGGTATGCGCCCAAGGGCCAGCGTGTGTACGGCCTGACGTCCGGGCACAGAAGACCGCGCACCGCACTGATCGCCGCCCGCATCGGGCCGGATTTTGCTGAACCCTTCCTCTTCGACGGCACCTGCGATGCAGCCGTGTTTAACTCGTGGCTCCAGGCCAGGCTATGCCCGCGTCTGACTCCTGAACACCTGGTCATCATGGACAACGCGGCCTTTCACAAATCGCCGGAAACGGCACAGCTCATCCAGCACACCGGCGCCACGCTGCTGTTTTTGCCGCCCTATTCGCCCGACCTGAATCCTATCGAGCACGACTTCGCCAAGCTTAAGAAACACCGGGAATATCATGAAACCGCTTCCATCGACCAGATCGTGAAGGCCTATCAATGATTATCGGCTTGGCCATAGTACTAAATGGAAAAGAGCCGGAAGCTGATCTTTCGTTCAAGCTGGCATCGCTTCAGTTGCCCGCTCCTTTTTAGGCAGTTCTTGTCTGACTGTATGTGAGTTTCCGATACCCTGGTACATGCTGCTGATCGGCCTCTTTGCCAGGCACCTCTTTCGATCCACTTCGTACTCACTGTAGTCCCCTCGAACCAAACAACCTTGTTGCCGGCTTCAAAGGCTGGAATTTGAGTCGCGATCCGATCGAGGGACCAACGACCGTGACTGCGTTTATTGACTCGTGAACCAGTCGTGATTGAGGCAATGTACTCTGTGGTTTTGTCTATAACCCTCATGCCTGAAGCGGCCTTTATGCCACCTTCGTAGAAGTCGTTTCCTGCGGCAGCCAATGATTCAGGACCGCTGCCAGAGATTTGCTCGTAACCGGCTTGCTGAGGAAATCATCCATCCCGGCTGCCTGACATCGCTCACGATCCTCCCGCATCGCGTTGGCAGTCATGGCGATGATAGGAAGGTGGGACGGCCTGCTACCGGCCTGTCGCAGGCTCTCCTCCTGCTTTCTGATCACCCTTGTCGCCTCAAAGCCGTCCATTTCAGGCATCTGGCAATCCATGAACACCAGCGCGTAGGGAATCCGCGCGAGTGATTCAACGGCTTCTCGACCATTTGCCGCAACATTGACCCGATATCCGAGCTTTTCAATCATATTCGCGGCCACCTTTTGATTGACCGGATTGTCCTCAACCACGAGGACAAGCGGACTGGATCGTATCTGCGCCTCCGACAAACTATGTCGGGTAATGATCGGAGCAGCAGTCTGTGGAGTTGAATCAACTGCATTGACGCTTCCCAGAACAAGGCCAAGACACTCATATAAGAGCGACTGTCGGATCGGTTTCGTCAGATAGGCGGCGATACCGGCGCTTTGAGCCGCTTTGGCATCCCCCCGCCGACCAACCGATGTCAGAAGAACCAGACGTGTGGCGCTGATCGACTTTTCAGTCTTGAT
>NZ_JBLYIG010000445.1:0-7741 GCF_049222245.1 Nitrospira sp. BLG_2
GGCTCTACGGGATAAGTACCAGTGCCGGCACTTTCTCTTCTCCGATGAATCCTATCCACCGGCACTCTTCAAGAAAGTCTCTCAATTGTTGGTTGATCAGAATATCGGAATCAAATGGACCACGCTGATTCGGTTTGAGGAGACACTTCAAGATCAAGCTACCTGGGATCTCGCGGCGAAGGCCGGCTGCTGCACGCTCTATTACGGGATGGAATCAGCGAACGAGCGGGTCTTGAATCTCATGGACAAGCATGCCACGAAGCGAGTGATCCAGCGCAATCTCCAGATGGCGGCGAAGGCGGGGATCTGGAACCATGTGATGGCGTTTTACGGGTTTCCTGGCGAAACGTTTGATGAGGCGATGGAAACCCGGCGGTTTGTCCTTGAGAACCAGCCGGTGATTCACTCGCTGGAACTGTTCTACTTCGTGGCGTATCGCCATACGCCGATGGTGCGTCATCCGGGAAAATTCGGCATGACGATTCACAAGCAGGAGGAGTACGATCTGCCGCTGGACTATTACTACACCTTGAATGACCCCGGCACCCTGTCATGTCTTGACGCAATGCAGCTATGCGAAGAATTTTATCGGCATGATTTTCATCCCTGGGCCGTGCGCGTGAACTCTCGGGAGCATGTCTTTCTCTATATTTCCAAGTTCGGTACGAACCGGTTGCCTCAAATCTACGCGCAGCAGACACAACCGGTCGGATCGCCGGAAGGGGTCTCGGGCTTGATCACCTGGCCGGTTGTGCATTCGCAAGGTGATGAAGGGATGTCGCGCGTCACAAGTCACGAGGCCGGCTGAAGTGGGAGGCGTCACTCGGCGAAAAAACAGATGCACATCCTTGTCCACGATTGACGGTTACGATCAAGGTCCGGAGTCGTCGGGAACGAACACCGCAGAAATCAGCGCATAGGCGGCTTCAACCGTCCTGGTCATCTCTTCAGCTTTCCGAAACTGCCGCATGTATTGTTTCGGATTGTTGGTGAGGCCCGCATAGCGGGTCGGGTTCCAGTTGTAGAGCTGGACGCGTTTCGCCCGTTCCAGGTCTTCGGTGGTGATAGGAAGCGTGAGGTCTAGAACCTTCAACGCATGGGCGACGTCCTGCTCGGTGATGTGGTCCATGGGCGGAGTCTGACAAAGAGGGCGCGACCTGTCAAATGATGGCGGTTGTGGTCTCAGTGCACGATCAGGGGGTCAGGTGTTATCTAGGCAAGTTCAGGAGCGACCATGGCAGAACAACGGTCTCTAAAGTTCTATCAAGCTGATGTCTTTACCGCTCAACCGTTCGGCGGCAACCCCGTTGCGGTTTTTCCCGACGCTGATGGACTGACGGACGATGAGCTGCAGCAGATTGCGCGGGAGATGAATCTATCGGAGACGGTCTTCGTGTTTTCACCGACTGATCCATCCGCCATCGCCCGATTGCGGATCTTTACCCCGACTCAGGAAATTCCCTTTGCCGGCCATCCGGTGCTGGGCACATTTTATGTGTTGGCCCAGCTCGGGAGAGTTTCTATCCAGAAACAGGTGACGCATGTCATGCAGGAATGCAATATCGGTTTATTCCCGGTCGAATTGCATGCGGAACCGAGTCGCGTGGTGCGGGTCGTCATGTCTCAGCCCAAGCCTGAATTTCTCGATCCCATCGACGCCATCGACGATGTGTATCTGGTCGGTGGAGCTCTCGGCTTGCCAAAACATGTGATCGCCGACAGGAAATGGCCGCTCCAAGTCGTGTCGACCGGCTTGCCGGTCTTGATCGTGCCGGTGCGGACGTTGACGGCCGTCCGGTCGATCAACCCTGATGCTTCGGCCATCATCAACGTCAGCGAACGATTCGGAGCTAACGGGATCATGGTGTTCACGACGGTGACGGTTGAATCGTTCGCTTCCGTCCACGCGAGAATGTTTGCTCCGAAAATTGGAATCTTGGAGGATCCCGCGACGGGGAGCGCCGGTGGCGCACTCGGCGCGTATCTGGTTCAGAACGGCGTCGTTGAAGTCGGGCCGAGAACGGACATCCTGATTGAACAAGGCTATGAAATTGATCGGCCATCTCGGATTCTCGTCCAAATAGAATCGGACGACGAGGTGATCCAAGGTGTGAAAGTCGGTGGGCAGTGTGTGATGGTGGTGGAAGGAGTGTTGAAGTTTTGAAACGGGGACAGTCGGTCGGCTTGTTAAGAAGAGCGCTCCATGAGCCTCCTGTGTTCGCGCAACGCGCACGCAGGGTTCATCCGCTCAGCCGCATTACAATCTTGTGACGATCATCCTGCCATGCGAGTGAACGGCCTCGCACGTTTGGTTCATTCATGATAATCTACGCCCGACCAAACGGGCTGGTATTCAAAGGTCGGCAATCAACCACGATCATATGAATAGGAAAGGGGGAGAGGATGGCTACAGTGAGTCAGATTGCGAACAAGCGTCCAAAGTTCATCGGGCCGAAGACATCGATTGCCAGCGCCGCCAAGACGATGCGTCAGGCGCGAGTGGGATCGCTGTTGGTGAAGAAGGGCAAGCAATTGGTCGGAATCGTGACGGATACCGATATCGTGCGGCGGGCTGTCGCGAGCGGCAAACCATTGGGCAAACTGACGGTCGAGAAGATCATGACCGCTCCGATTTGCACGATTGAAGGAAGTCAATCAGTCGACGATGCACAGGACATGATGGCCGATCTTGGTGTGCGCCATCTCGGTGTCACGAAGAACGGCGATATTTCCGGCGTCGTCTCCGTGCGCGATCTGCTGCTACACTATAAGCGGTACGCCCAGTCGAAGATTTCGACCGACGAGAATTACTCTGAACCGAAGATCGCGCAAGACTGATGCAGGACCGAGTGGTGATCTGTGAGGGCTGAGTTCACAAGCTAAGCACCCAATACATCACTTCGTCAATTCTCTGACGAGGTGGCCGAGTTCGGGAAGAATAAGCTTTTCCATCGCGAGGCGGACGGCGTTTTCTGATCCCGGAAGGGAAAAGAGTATGCGGCCTTTGATCACGCCCGCGGTCGCCCGGCTCATGATTGCCGGTGAGCCAATCTCTTGATAGGTAAGCAACCGAAAAATTTCGCCGAATCCATCGAGCCGCTTTTCCAACATTTCGTCCACCGCTTCGAACGTGGAGTCCCGCCGTGAAATGCCGGTTCCGCCATTGATGAGGATGGCCTGCACCGTCTCGTCCACCGTGCCGCGGGCGATCCATAGCTGGATCTGTGCCGGGTCGTCTTTGACGAGATGGTGCCCCACGACCGTATGCCCTTGCTCTCCGATGAGCTTGCAAATGAGCCGTCCGCTGGTGTCGGTGTCTGGTGTACGGGTATCGCTGCAAGTAATGACCATGCACCTGATTGAGGTGGGAGTATGATCTTTGTGCTCGTGATGACTTGGTGTGCTCATGTGCCTAAGGATACGCTACCAGCAATCCAGTTTAAGCAATCAAGCTCAATGTCGTCGGACCGCTCGAAGCCGGGCCGTCAGTGAAGAAACTCATTGCCACACGGAGTCCGGATTGAGCTTCGCTGCCGGTGTTCCTTTTCCCACATGTTCATCAAGGATGGTGACGACGTCCGCCTCGGTGACTTTGGAATACCAGGTATTGTCGGGATAGATGACGACCGTCGGACCTTGCTCGCATGGACCGAGGCAGCCTGTCGCGCTCACCAGCACCTGCCCTGGTGGGACGGATCGCTGCATCAGCCCCATATTGAAAGCCATCAGCAGCTGCGCAGCACCGGCCGACCCACAAGACGGTTTCGGGTGACCGGGAGGACGTGAATTGGTACAGACGAGAATGTGATATTTCGGTTTTGGCATAGTCTCCTCAATAAAAAATGGAACATGTGGCGCGGCCGGCTTATCGCGGCCGATACGACTCCCACTCCTGGATGACTTCCTCCGGAAACTTCCACTGTTTGAGCCCTTTCAGCACCCAGTCCAGGTAGTGGTCTTTTGGCTTAAACTTTCCGATCGGATTTGCAGCGTAGGTGGTGACGAGTTCCTTTTCTCCGCCGGCGGTGGAGACGGTGACTTGCAGATGCCGATACGCTCCTTGCGGCACGTCCTGCTCAAACTGATCCATGATCTGCACGTCTTCGTCCGTCAATTCAAACACGCCGCCCCAGGCCTTTTCCCCTTGTGAAGGCACGATGCTGGCGAGTCCGCACCGCCATTGTGATGACCATCGGCAAAATTTGACGGTATGGTCCGACAAGGTCGCGAGGTAGAGAAATCTGTGTTCCGGGGCTCGCCGTTTGAGTTGAGAGGGATTGAGGAGATCACCGTACAAAAAGAACTTCATGCACCGTACTCGTTCAGCGCCCGACCGCCTTGAAATCTGCTCATACTTGTAACACACCGGCTTTTCACCAGACAAGCGGCTCGCGGCGCCCCCCATATCTCAAAGCTGCATTGACATGGCGTCCGGGCCTTCCTAAGATGCCGTGCAGTCAACAAGGTTTGACGAATTTGGTCTTCTACACTGAGACAACCTCCCGCATGGCCGACAGCAGTACGTTCTCTCGATCGCGTGCCACTCACCTCATCCGCTACGCAGTCGCCACAGTCCTGCTCTTGGGCGGACTCTACTATGCATGGATCACGTTGCCGTCGATGACTCCGCCGAGAGACAAGCGAGAAGTTGAGGCATTGATGTTGGTGCAGAGCCATCCGGCGATCGGGTTTCCCACGATCCTGCAAGCCATGAATGAGCATGTTCGTACGATGAAGGATCGCGGGCAGGGGGTTCGGCTCGGCGAATGGCGAGTGAAGCATGTCGAAGACGACATCTATGAGATCCGTGTGCAGCTTCGCGATCAGGGGGTGCGCGGCCAGTGGTTCGAGCGAGAATTTATCTGGCATGCGCATCTCGAACTCAAGAAGGTCAATGCGGCCTCTCTACCGGCGGACGGAGTGACGCCTAAAGCGCCCGATATGGACCAACCCCCCGCGTCACAACCGACCGCTCCATCACAAAGTTAAGCTGGTCCTGTGAGCGCCGGTGGGACGGCGATCTGAACTTCATCCCCTTGAATCCGAACCTCACAGCAAGCGACCTGGAAATTCGGATTACCGACTCGTTCTCCAGAAATGACGCTGAATTTCCAGCCGTGCCAGGGACATTCGACAACCGTCCCACACAGTGTTCCTTCTCCGAGCGGGCCGCCCGCGTGGGGACAGCAATTATCGAGCGCATAAAAAGTGCCCTCCACGTTGAAGACCGCAATCCAAATCCCGTCGACTTCCACGGTTCGTCCCATACCGGGTGGGATCTCGTGCGCGAAGGCCACTCTGACGAAATCGCCCATTATGGTCTCCTCTCCGTCGGTCCGCCGGATACGGCGCCAGACGGCCGCTTGCTTGATTTCAACGCGACCTTATGGCATAGAACTATCAGCCTGTAACCCCGCCCTGCGGAAACGCTTCCAGGCCGCTGTAGAGGCCCGAATGGGGATGAGGTTCCTGCATGGAAATGACCCTCCTGCTCAACGCGACCTATGAACCCCTGCGGGTCGTGCATTGGCAAAAAGCGATCGCGCTTCTCTGGCAAGGGAAAGTCGAAGTGTTGGAGGTCTACGACAGGGAAATCCACGGGATTTCCCTGTCGATCAAACTTCCAGCCGTGATGCGGCTGCTGAAACTGGTTAAACTGAAAGACAGTCATCGTGCGGTCAAGTTTTCCCGTATCAACATTTTCACGCGAGACGGGTACCGCTGCCAATACTGTAACCACAGGTTTCGGACGGAAGAGTTGACGTTTGATCATGTCCTGCCCATCGCCAAGGGTGGCAAAAAGACATGGGAGAATATCGTGACCGCCTGCTGGCGATGCAACAATCGGAAGAGCGGGCGGACGCCGGAAGAAGCAGGCATGAGGTTAAAGAAGCGTCCCGTGAAGCCTCGATGGAGCCCCGTCATTACCATCACCATCGGAATTCGCAATACGCCGGAAAGCTGGCGGGATTATCTGTATTGGAACATGGAACTGGATGCAGATCCTGCCGATACGTGAGACGCGATCGTGAAAAGACCCTGAGCGGAAGGTGTATCCGTTTCCTAGCCTCTTGAATAATTCCTCCAAAGCCGCGCACAAAATTATTCCGGTCTTTCGAGCTGCTGTATTATAGCGACTACCGATCAAAGAGGGAATGAGGCGGACCCGTGAAATGCCTCTTGCATGATGGAGGTCCATTTTCGGATACTGAACCACTCGGTCGAAACGGAGTTGCGTCATGGCTGCGAATCCTGGTTTTCCCTTGGTCTTGGACGTAAGAGGTTGGCCGGTTCTGGTAATCGGCGGCGATGAGGAGGCATCGGAAAAATCCCAACGCCTACTCGAGTCCGGTGCGCGGGTCACGGTGATCAGTCCTACGCTGGATGAACCGCTGCGCCTGCTGGCGGCTTCGGGTAAGATCATCCATCGCGGGCGACATTTTCGCGAAACGGATCTTGAACATGCCATTCTCATCCTCAATACCATTCGAGGCGATCGTGAGTTTGCTCAGATGCTGTCGGCTAAATCCCGTGAGAAGCGTGTGCTGCTCTGGTCGGTAGATTACCCGGAGGCCAGCAGCGTCACGATGCCAGCGGTCGTGGTGGCGGGACATGTGCGGGTGGCGGTCAGCACAAGCGGAGTGGCACCGGCTCTTTCCGGATTCATGAAAGAGGACTTGGAACGAATCCTCGATCCGGAATTCATCGATTTTGTCGAATGGCTGGGGCAACTGCGCGAACAGGCCAAGGCGAATGAGCCGGATGTTGAGAAGCGACGGGCCTTGCTCCATGACGCGTTAGACGGGTTTCGTTTTCTTGGCAAGGTACGATATCCCAAAGTATGGTTGGAAAGACAGGCCGAGATGGTGACGATCAAACAACCCGATACGGGAAAATAAATATAGGAGCACCGATGGTTCTACTGGAATTCAGCATGTCGCCGTTGGGAAAGAGCGAAAGTGTCGGAAAATATGTGGCTCGTTCCCTCGATGTTATCGATAAGAGCGGAGTGCCCTATCGTTTGAATCCAATGGGTACGGTCCTTGAGGGTGAATGGGAGCAGGTCTTCGCCGTCGTGCAGAAATGCTATGAGCGGATGAAGAAGGATTGTAATCGTATTTCCTGCACGATCAAAGTCGACTATCGAAAGAACCATTCCGGGCGCCTTCAGAGCAAGGTTGCGAGTATTGAAAAGAAGCTTAAGCGATCAATGAAGCAATAGAACGTTGAGCCCTTTTGCGACACGGGCGCAGGCGTTTCTTGCAGTCTACGAAACCTCGTTCATCAGGCTCGTCGGCGAAGCGTTTCGTTCTAAAACACCGCTCTAAAGCACCGCTGGTGTGCTAGGATGTCCTTTCCCGCCTAACCCTCCCTTCTTTGGGCTGGCTTGCCCCCTCCGTGGCAAGGGTACGAACCTTCGTATTGAAACCATACACTCCCGTCTATATACTCGCTTTCCATATTTAGGATTCCTTCAAGCGAACTGTACAGGTGGTAAGCCCGGTTCCTTGCCAAGTCACGCAGCGGTCGTCACGACTGTTCGTGATGTGCGCAGGTCCCAATTCCGTCCAACGGACATCTTGTTTCGGGGGATGAGGCCATGACAAGCAGCACGCTCGACATCGTCGAGGCCACGTCTCTCCCTGCCATCGAACTCTTACCAAAGGATCGAACCATTCTGGAACAGGGCGCGATGGTCTTTCGCCCGTTCGGTTTGGACGAACAGGGTCAGACGATCCGA
>NZ_JBLYIG010000446.1:0-2364 GCF_049222245.1 Nitrospira sp. BLG_2
GTTCAGCATGCCGGTCAAACTGAATGAAAAGAACGGGCAGACGCCCGCAGTGGCGGTCAATCGGCAGGGAACGGTCGTCATGGGCTGGAAAGAACACGCGATGCCCGCTCATCGTCTGGTCATTCAAACCATGCAGTTTCCCGGCGCGAACCTCACTCTTAGGAAGGCCGTGGACCATGAGCCATAAAACCGGCCGGTTAGTGCCCGCCTTGCTGCTCGCCGGATGCGTCATCGCCCTCGCCATCGGTGTCGGCGGATACGTCGCTCGTGCCGCAACCTCGGTGAGCGATCCGTTCGCCGCGCTGCGCGTCACTCGACTCCCGGCTCCTGCTCCGATCACGGCATTTGACCTGAAGGCGCTCGCCGGTGGAACCATCCGCTCCAAGGAGTTGGCCGGAAAGGTCGTGTTGCTCAATTTTTGGGCGACCTGGTGCGGGCCCTGTAAAGAGGAAATGCCGTCGCTGGCCAAACTCCAAACGCAGTTCGATCCGGCGCGGTTTCAAGTCGTCACGGTTACGACGGACATGCATCCACGCGGCATCAAGCAGTTTCTGGATCATCTGGGGATTCATCTGCCCGTGCTGTTCGACGAGACCGAGGATGTGTCGAGGTCCTTTATGGTGCGAGGCTTGCCGACGACGGTGCTCATCGCCCAAGACGGCCGAGCCGTCGGCCGCGCGGTCGGACCTCGTGCATGGGACAGCGAGGAGTCGGTCGCGCTGGTGCGACATGTTCTCGAAGAAATGAAATGAAGCGTTGGTTCGCACCCTTCGTCGTCGGGATGGCCCTGCTTTATGCCGCTCTCGCTGTAAGCGCGGCAGGCTGTCTCGTTCTACAGGCGGACGAGCCGGCCCATGCTCACCATACCCCGTCTCACGCCGCACACTCCACGCTGTGTGCCTGGGTTTGTCAGATGAATCCCACGGTCGGCATCCAGACTGTCGCGCCGCTTCTCGCCTTTTTCGTTCTCGTCGCGATGCAGCGATCGGTTGGCGCGGCGCCGCAACTTCATTTCATTTCCGCCGTTTCCCGCTCTCGGGCTCCCCCTCGGTGATCCTTTTCTAAATTCGTATCGGTCGCACGCGGTTACCGGTTTGGCAGCCATTGAGGCTGTATGTCGGGCTGTGTCTTTCACTAATCTGCTCGAGCGAGGAGTCGGCGATCATGGTTGAATTGGTACGTGTTTCTCGATGGAGCTGTGCGGTTGCAGTGGGACTGGTGATGATGTGTGCGGTCTGGGGAAACAACGTGTTTGCGCAAGATACAGCTGCCGCCGATCCATCCACCTCGCCCCGTGAGAGAGAGCTGCGGGATCAGCTCAAGACCATTCTGCAGGAATTGGACGACCTGCAACAAAAGAAGGAGAGTGCGAAGCCGGAAACCGAGCGTTCCTCGATCATCAAGGAAAAAACGGATCTGACCTCACCGGAAACAACGGCCGAAGCCTCCTCATCAGCAACAGGGCCGGATTTCGATTTGGCCGATATGAGTATCGTCAGCAAGCGTCTCCAAAAGCGACCGGAAGGGGTATCACTGTCGGCGACCGCTCCTTCAGAAACGGAGTCGCAGCCGACCAGAACCATGAAGGAATCCATGGAATCGCTCCCCGGCGTCGTGTTGCGGCAAGCCAACGGCCCTCGCGATTTCAGCCTCATGATCCGCGGGCAGGGCGCCAAAACGTCTTTCGCGGTTCGAGACATCAAGGTCTACGAGGATGGCATTCAGCAAACACAATCGGACGGACTCTCACGTCTCGATATGCAGGATCCCTGGTTCATGCGCAGCGTCGAAGTGACCCGAGGCGCGTCGTCTTCCTTGTACGACAACTATGCGCTGGGCGGGATGGTCCACTTCCGAACCAGACGGGGAAGCGATATTCGAGGACTGGAAACCTTTTTCTCGGGAGGATCGTTCGGGTACCAGAAGTACGGGGTCGCCATCGGCCAAGAAACGGAGCGGTTCGACGTCGCGATGTTCGGCAGTCATGTGGCGGAAGATGGGTTCATCCAGCACAGCAACTACAATACGCAAACGATTAACCTCAACCTCCGCTATAAGATGGATGATCGGCAGACTTTCTATTTCAAGGCCATTAACAATTGGCTGAATACGAAAGTGCCGACTCGGCTTACACAGGGGCAGTTTTTTGTGGATGAACGGCAGGCCGGCGGCGCACAGACGGTTTGTACGCCCGGCACCTACAATGGCGGCTGTGCCAATTCACTGCTGCTCAACCAAAGCCGGGTTGATCGGCGCACGGTCATCGGAGGGATCTACGAGCGGCAGTTTGATACGAATACCGTCTTGACGGTGGAAGCCGACTACGACGTCAAAGATATCCAGCAATCATTCTCACAGATCTTC
>NZ_JBLYIG010000447.1:0-2304 GCF_049222245.1 Nitrospira sp. BLG_2
ACCTTCTTCCGGGACATGTTGAAGCCGTCTTAGATGCAACTGGCGTCCACGAGTCCTTCGCCGGGTTTCGATCTGACAACCCATACGAGAAGGAAGCGGATTCGTTTGCGGCAGGCTTGCTGATGCCAAGCCGACTGTTCTCTGTTGCGCTCAAGAGCACCGACCCTGGTCTTGAAGCCATTGAGGATCTTTCATCTCTCTGCATCACTTCCCTTCCAGCCACTGCAATACGCTATGTGCAATTTGCGGATTATCCAGTCGCTGTTGTGGTGAGCACTGGCCAGTCAATCGATTTCTGTGCAATGTCTGACTCTTTCAAGACGCTGCCGGATCTTGAATGGCTCAAAAAGGGACAACCAGTTCCAAGATCCAGCCATACTTATGCATTTAATCAGAACCAGAAACGAGTTCGTGAAGCCGATCGTACTGAAGGCAGCTCCAGCATACATGCCTGGTTTGGAGCCGGTCCTGAATGGGAACTCATTGAAGAGGTCGTTGGCCTGGGTACGTATGGAAAGACACTCACTGTGCTGAGGCCCATCATTCCTGAGCAGGGCGAAGTAGATGAAGAAGAACAGGAGTTTGAGCGTGATTTGATCGAGTCCTGGACACCTCGATTCCGCAAGTAGAGTCAGGTAATGCTCATTCGATTGAATGTCGGCTTCGGGGGGTAACAAAATTATGGGAGACAAATCAACCATAGAATGGACTGACGCAACGTGGAATCCGGTCACAGGTTGTTCGAAGGTTAGTCCCGGGTGTAAGAACTGCTACGCCGAGCGACTCGCGGCTCGACTACAAGCAATGGAAAACCCGCGGTA
The DNA here is from genome assembly GCF_049222245.1 of Nitrospira sp. BLG_2. Lineage (NCBI taxonomy): Bacteria > Pseudomonadati > Nitrospirota > Nitrospiria > Nitrospirales > Nitrospiraceae > Nitrospira > Nitrospira sp. BLG_2. Next base: position 822 of record NZ_JBLYIG010000447.1, read on the forward strand.
TCGAAACGGGTTTGAAGTGACTCTTCACCCGGATCAAATGACCCTCCCGCTCAGATGGAAAGAACCTCGTAAGATTTTTGTCAATAGCATGAGTGATCTGTTTCATGAAGCCATCCCAGACGATTTCATAAAGCAAGCATTCGATGTCATGACAAGAGCACACTGGCACGTGTTTCAAATTCTCACGAAACGAGCCGAACGCTTGGAGACCATCGCTCCCTCTCTGCCTTGGCCCGACAACATCTGGCAAGGTGTTTCTGTTGAGAGCAGCGAGTATATATGGCGAGTGCGTCATCTCCAAAAAGTTCCCGCAGCTGTTCGGTTCATCTCCGTCGAACCTCTTCTCGGACCAATTGGGCGATTGCCACTGAAGGGCATTTCTTGGGTCATCGTAGGAGGCGAGAGCGGCCCGCGTTATCGCGCTGTCAAGCCGACTTGGGTGCGGAATATCCGCGACCAATGTCTCGGTGCGAAAGTTCCATTCTTCTTCAAGCAATGGGGTGGATTCACATCGAAGGCTGGCGGGCGACGATTGGACGGCAGACTTTGGAGCCAACTACCAATAATTCAGGATGCGTATGTGATTGTGATGTAGGCCATTCATGCCCCCTCGGACCACCTGTTGGGACCTTGAACCTCATACCAGTGCCAAGCATCTAATTCTTCGCCGTTATCTGCAGGCCTGGCTTCCCATCATGACTCGTTGGAACGGACGCGTGCTCTATATCGATGGATTTGCCGGTCCGGGTATTTACCGAACCGGCGACGAGGGATCTCCAATTATTGCACTCAAGGAAGCGATTAACCATACAGCCCAAATCCGGTCGCAAGTGGTTTTTCTATTCATCGAGGCAGATCCGGCTCGTCTCGAAGTCCTGAAGCAACAAATTGCAACCCTTCAGGTGCCTTCCAACTTCAAGGTCCAATGTTTGCTTGGGAGATTTGATGAACACCTGACGCAGGTGCTGGACTTCGTGAAAGAACAAAAACGCAATCTTGCTCCTACGTTCGCGTTCGTCGATCCATTCGGGTTTTCACACACACCGTTTTCGTTAATAAAGCGGCTCATGCAGAATGACAAATGTGAGGTACTCATCACATTCATGTATGAAGCGATTAACCGTTTCCTATCCCATCCCGATCAACCTGCGAATTACGATTCGCTCTTTGGATGCCAAGACTGGAGAGAAGCCAGTTCGGTTGAAGACCCTCAAGCACGCAAGAAATTCGTCCACGATTTGTACCTCCGCCAGTTGCAGATAAGCGCAGCCATTACTTATGTTCGATCGTTTGAAATGATCGACCCTGGCAACCGTACCGAGTATTTCCTCTTTTTTGGGACAAAGAGCTATGACGCCGTCAAGAAAATGAAAGAGGCCATGTGGAAGGCAGATGACTCAGGCAGGTTCCAATTCTCAGACACCACGGACATGAACCAATCTCTCTTGTTTGGAACTACGCCGGATTTCAGTGATTTGAAGAG
>NZ_JBLYIG010000448.1:0-1725 GCF_049222245.1 Nitrospira sp. BLG_2
GGCTATTCTTTATCACGCTGTTCTCGATGAAGCCGATTTCCTGGATGCGAATCTCAACCGCGCGACTCTCATCGGAGCCAAGGGGACGCGCATCAACCTCATGAACGCTGATTTGAGCGAAACCTACGCTCCGAAATCCTCCTTCCAGTTCTCGCAATTCAACAGGGCTAATCTGGAATCCTCCAACTTCGTGGGCGCAGATCTTCGCGGGTCGAATTTCAGCCACTCCGACATGACCCGCGCCAATCTTCAGGAAACCAACCTCCAGGAAACCAACCTCCAGAATGCTACCTTAGCCGGAGCCGACTTGAGCGGCGCTCGACTGGACTCAGCGGACTTGAGTCGCGCCAACCTCAAGGGCGCTATACTCTCGTCGGCCCTCGGTCTCACGCAGACACAACTCAATGCCGCCTGCGTCGACGACCAGACCAACTTGCCACCCGAACTTACACGGCCCGCTCCCTGCACTTCCGCTAAGAAACGTGGCAAGCCATGACAACCTCACACGAACACAATATCGAGATCACAAAAGGGAAACTTGCTCTGGAGGGCATACTCGGGCTTCCTATTGAACCGCGAGGTGTCGTCGTCTTTGCGCACGGCAGCGGGAGCGGGCGGTTGAGCCCGCGCAATAATTTCGTCGCCCGCCATCTACAGCAAAACAGACTTTCCACTTTGCTGCTGGATCTCTTAACCGATGAAGAAGCAGAGGATCGACACAAAGTGTTCGATATCAACCTCCTGGCTGATCGACTGTTGTGGGCCAAAGGCTGGTTAGAGGCGGATCCACGGACCGGGCATCTGGGAATTGGATATTTCGGCGCCAGCACCGGTGCCGGAGCGGGTTTGCAGGCTGCGGCGCGAGAGCCGTCGAACGTCAAGGCCATCGTGTCGCGAGGAGGACGACCGGACCTGGCTGAACCCTATCTGCCGTCTGTCACGGTTCCGACCTTGTTGATCGTCGGAAGCCACGATGAACCGGTGATTGAGATGAATCAGACGGCGTTCGATCAGCTCATGTGCGAAAAGAAACTGGTCATCATCCCCGGCGCGACGCATCTCTTCGAAGAGCCGGGAACCCTGGAACAGGTGGCGGAACAGGCGAGCGGGTGGTTCCTACGGTACCTCGGCGGACCCCAGTAACTATCAAGAAATCCTTTCCGACGCAGAGGGCTGGGAGGTCACTGATGGATCAGCTTTTCTTAGACCTTCGAGCATTTGACATACACCAATTGGTATATCAATTTAAGGCCTCGTATTTGACATAACGATCGGCTTAGGAAAATTACGCGGTCACATCGAATGGCGATAGATCACTTCCAACAAACTCCTGCTTCCAGTCGGAAATCCACAGTTCCCGGCATCATGCGCTCGGCGAGAGCAAAAAGTCGAAGTCGGCTTTCGTCAGCACGCCTTGCCCGGACCCGCGCACCACGCCGGCCATGACCGCGTCGTACAACTCGAGCTTCCGCTGTTTGAGCGCCATCATCTTCTCCTCGATGCTGTGGCGCATGAGAATCCGCACGATCGAAACGGGCCGCTGTTGCCCGATACGGTGCGCGCGGTCCGACGCCTGGCGCTCCACTGCCGGATTCCACCAGGGGTCCAGATGAAAGACATAGCTCGCTCTGGTGAGATTCAGCCCTTGCCCGCCCGCCTTGAGACTCAAGAGAAACACGCCCGGCTGCTCGATCCTATCGTCGCGTCGCGATCCGCAAGCTGGAT
>NZ_JBLYIG010000449.1:0-1829 GCF_049222245.1 Nitrospira sp. BLG_2
ACTCACGAATCTGCCGTTTGCACTCATCGGCGGCGTGTTCGCGCTACACATCTCCGGTCTCTATTTGTCAGTTCCGGCATCCGTCGGATTCATCGTCCTGTTCGGTGTGGCAGTGCTCAATGGCGTGGTGCTTGTTTCACATATCTCCCAACTGCGGCAGGAGGGTATCTCGGTGAGGGAGGCGGTGATCCGGGGGAGTCATGATCGTTTGCGGCCGGTATTGATGACTGCCTCAATAGCGATCTTCAGTCTGATCCCGATGCTATACGCCACAGGACCCGGCTCGGAAGTTCAACGGCCTCTAGCAACAGTCGTGGTCGGCGGACTATTAACGTCAACATTCCTCACCCTCGTCGTTCTACCTACTCTGTACGGGTGGTTCGAACGAAGGGAAGCCCAATCCGAACTCTAGCCAAAAGGGAGACCGCTGATGAAAGAGATTAAGGCCATCATTCAGCCCTTCAAACGCCCCAATGTCATCGAGGCATTGAGGCAGATCGAAGGACTGCCTGGAATAACCGTGGATGAACACGTCCACGGTTTCGGTAAATCAGGCGGCGAAAGCGAGCACGGAAAGATCGCGGCGGACCTCATCGATTATGTCCAAATGGTGAAGCTAGAACTCGTCGTACCCGATCGGTTGGTCGAAAGTGTCATCCGGGCGATTCAGGAAAATGCGCACACCGGAAACCCCGGTGATGGCAAAATCTTTGTATATGACGTGCAGGAGATCGTCAAAATTAGAACGAATGAACGGGGTGAGCGGGCAATCTAGCGAGCTCGCCTATATCGCCACCTCGATGTCATGCACCTGTGGTTAGTTGACAAATCGTCAGCGGATCTCTCTCATCCTGATTCAAGGAAGAAATGTGATGAACAATGATGCCGAAGAAGTCTTCAGCGGAAAGTGGTATGCCCACCCCCCGATGAGAAACGCGCTGATCTCTGGCGTGCTGACCGGCGTTGCCTTTGCTTTGGCCCACCTCGAGATGATCCCCTCCTGGGCCGAAGTGTCAATCTACGTCGTCGCTATACTACTCGGTGGCTATCACTGGTGCAAAGAGGGACTTGAAGAGCTCATCGAAGAAAAGGCGATCGGCATCGAAATCCTGATGATGGCTGCAACCGTTGGGTCAGCGATCCTCGGCATGTGGGATGAAGCGGCTTTTCTGGTATTCCTCTATGCCACTGCGGAGGGTTTGGAGGAATACACATATGCCAGAACGCGAAATTCTATCAGAGCCCTCCTCGACCTCGCGCCGAAAGAAGCCTGCACCCTGCGGAACGGCCGGGAAGAACATGTCCCCGCGGACCAGCTGCAGGTTGGTGACGTCTTTGTCGCTCGACCCGGGGAGTCTATTGCTACGGATGGAATCATTCTCCGGGGGCAATCCACCCTGAATGAATCACCCGTCACGGGCGAGTCCATGCCCGTGGACAAGGGGGAGGGAATGAAGGTCTTCGCCGGCACGATCAATCAGCAAGGCGCCCTGGAAATCAAGGTCACGGCATCGTTCAAAGACAATACGCTGTCGCGAATGATCCACTTGGTCGAAGAGGCGCAAGAACAGAAAGGGAAGACTCAGGCATTCATTGAAAAATTTGGAAGACGATATTCACCTTTGGTCCTTCTGAGTTCGGTTGGGATGATTGTTGTCCCGCTACTGCTGAAGATGCCAATCGAGGAGTGGGCAACACGCGCTGTTGTGCTACTTGTTGCCGCAGCCCCGTGCGCTCTCGTGATGTCCACCCCGGTGGCGATTGCCGCAGGGATTGGTATCGCCGGAAAGCGCGGTGTGCTTATCAAAGGGGGAATGCATCTTGAATCG
>NZ_JBLYIG010000450.1:0-3280 GCF_049222245.1 Nitrospira sp. BLG_2
TCTCTTGGAAGTCGATCTTCCAAGTAGACCATGACTTTGACATCTTCCTGAAGCGACCCGGCTGCATTCCGGAGATTCACATAGAGCAACAGAAAGATGCCGACACAGGACAAGGTAAACGCCGTGGTCAGAACGGCCACAATCGTCGTCGTGCGATTGGTCCGCATGTTCGCCCACGCTTCGCGAACGAGATAAAACAGCCGTCTCATACTCCGATTCCTTGCCCGATCCGCCGCTCCGACAGCAGTACGCCTTCCACCAGGGTCATTACTCGACGATTCGCTTGATTCAGGACATGGGGATCGTGCGTCGCGACAATCACGGTCGTCCCTCGGGCATTGATCAATTTGAACAACTCAATGATCTCCCTCGTGCGTTCCAGATCAAGATTGCCCGTCGGTTCGTCGGCCAGGAGCACCACCGGTCCATTGACGATCGCCCGCGCAATGCACACCCGCTGCTGCTCTCCCGTGGAAAGACTGTTCGGCGACTGATCTTTTTTGTGATCGACATCGACCGCGCGCAACGCTTCCGTGACTTTACGACGAATATCCTTTTCGGATGCACCTTGAACGATCAACGGGAGCGCGACATTGTCGAAGACGGATTTCTTCTGCAAGAGACGAAAGTCTTGAAACACCGCGCCGACCTTCCGCCGAAGATACGGAACTTCGGTCGGTCTGAGCTTGGTCACATTCCTGCCATGAACGAAAATCTGTCCTTCGTCAGGCTGTTCCTCACCGATCAGCAGGCGCAGCAGGGTAGACTTTCCGGCCCCGCTCGCTCCCATGAGAAGGACAAACTCCCCTTTTTCGATCTCAAGCGTGACATCGGATAGCGCGGCTCTCTGACCATGCCATTTGGACACATGGATGAGTTGAATGATGGCATCCACGGAAACCCCTTTGGAGATGGACTAGAATCCTCCGTGTTCGCTGGCGTCAAACGCGTTTTCGAGATGTTCGATCCGTCCCTGGCCGGAAGGTCTCCCCTGAACCAACATCACATCGAATCGGCAGGCCTTATCGGACCAATGCCGTCGGGCTAAATACTGCGCGGCCAATTTCGTCAGCTTCGCCCGCTTGCGATGATCCACCGCCAGCAGAGCACCGCCGAAGGCTTCAGTGGTCCTGCCCTTGACCTCGACAAAGACCACAACACCTTGGTCTTCCGCCACGAGATCCAATTCTCCGAGAGGTGTCCGTACATTGCGATCGAGAATTCGATAGCCTTTGGCCAACAAGAACTGTTCGGCCTGCATTTCGCTGGCTTGTCCGAACCGATGGCGCGGATCGGGAGTGGCCATGCGCCTATTGCTCGAACAGTGTCGCGCTCATCTGCCGGACCGACTCCTTCTTTTCGGCGATGACCGCCTCTTGCACCGGCATGAACGTTCGCCGATGTATGGAGCATGGACCATGGCGCGCCAATTGTTGCAGATGCCGTGTCGTACAATATCCCTTATGCGAGAGGAAATCATATTGGGGGAACATGTCATGGTACATCGCCATGAGACGATCCCTCGTAACCTTGGCGATGATAGAAGCAGCCGCAATCGACAGGGAAAGGGAGTCCCCTTTGATGATAGGCCGTACAAAAATTTTGATTCCAGGAAGGGTAACGGCATCAATGAGTAGATAATCAGGGGACGGAGCCAACTGATCGATGGCTCGACGCATCGCTAGCCGGGTCGCTTCGAGAATATTGAGCCGATCGATCTCACCGACGTCCGCCGATCCGACTCCCACTCCCGCGGCTTGCTCAAAAATCGTGGCATACAATCGGTCTCGCTCTCCTTCCGAGAGCTGCTTGGAATCATCGACTCCGGAGAGTCGACATCGAGTCGGTAAAACGACAGCGGCGGCAACGACCGGACCGGCTAATGGACCACGCCCAGCTTCATCGATACCGGCAATACGACGATACCCACACAGTCGGGCTGCCCGCTCGAACTCTTCGGTCGGCCCATCGAGCATTCCTTCACCGATCGCGCAATCGCATTGCCGTGGGGGAACACATCCGTGGAAGCAGTCTATCTAGGCCGTCACAGCCTTCTCCTCTGAAGCCGCCGGTTGTGCCGATGACTTGCTCTCTCCGATAAATTCGCGCTCTTCGACCTTCGCGAATCTACCCTTTTTGCCGCGCAGATAGTACAGCTTCGCGCGTCGAACGCGCCCCTGCCGAACCACATCAACCTTGGAGACGATGGGGGAATGTACCGGGAAAATCCGTTCGACCCCGACCCCGTACGAAAGTTTTCGGACCGTAAACGTTTCGGTATTCAAGCTTCCTTTGCGCGCGATCACGGTTCCTTCATAGACCTGAATACGTTCTTTCTCGCCTTCGACGACTTTGACGTGGACCCTGACGGTATCCCCGATTTCAAATCTTGGCGCTGATTTCTTCGTCAACGACCGCTGAATTCGCTCCAACTGATTCATGGACTTAACCCTCCTCCCGGCGTTGATGTCGGGGCCGTCAAAAGGCCTTCGCTCATCAATTCATCCAACAACTGTTGATCTTCCTTCGTGAATATCCGACCTTTCAGAAGATCGGGACGTCGCACATACGTGCTGCGCAATGCCTGCTTTCGACGCCACAACCGAATGGCCTCATGATGGCCGGAGAGCAAGACATCGGGCACACCGATTCCTCCAATCTCCGCCGGCCTCGTATACTGCGGATACTCCAGCAACGCGTCAACAAACGACTCTTCCAAGGCAGAAACTGGGTCACCCAAGACACCGGGAACGAGTCTGGCCGCCGCATCGATCAATACGAGCGCCGGCAATTCGCCTCCGGTGAGCACATAATCTCCGAGGGAGACTTCCTCCGGAGCCAACGCCATGCGGACACGCTCATCCACTCCCTCATAATGCCCGCATAGAATGACGATTCGCCGACGCTCATCTGCCAACTGCCGCGCATGGTCTTGCGTAAACGGACGTCCATGAGGAGTGGGAAACATCATGCGGATGTCTTCACCGCTCGCTTGCGCTTCGTGTCGAATCGCAGCTACCGCAAGAAGGATTGGCTCAGCCTTCATAACCATGCCGGCTCCACCTCCATACGGCATATCATCGACCACTTTGTGACGATCCGCCGTGAAGTCTCGCAAATTGTGCCCCTTCACGGTGAGGAGCCCCTTTTCTTGGCCTCGTTTGAGCATGCTGTGAGCCAAGACCGGAGCGACCATATCGGGGAACAGTGTCAGCACATCGAACCGCAACATGCTAATCAATCAATCCATCGATCAACCTGACAGTCATTTTTCGAGCTG
>NZ_JBLYIG010000451.1:0-2554 GCF_049222245.1 Nitrospira sp. BLG_2
ATTGGCCCGGACCATTTGACGAATAGCCGCTTCCGGGTCAGAAGGTTCACCGGCGATCGCCATCGTCGCAATGCCGATGAGAAGAAGGAGGTTTCCGAAGAAGAACGATCCCCGACGGGGCATAAAGGTCTCCCGGTACATGACGAGGTTCAAATGAGGAGGGAAACTACACGGCCTGACGGGCCATGTCAACAACGAAGTAAAATCAGGATGAACGAGGAGCGACTACCACCACGGTCACGTTGTCTTCGCCGCCGCGATCGAGCGCCGCGGTGACAAGTCGGTTGCAGACCCGAATCGGATTGATCTCTCCGGCAGCCAACACGGTTCGGACATCCTCGTCTTCCAACATTTTGGTCAGCCCATCCGAGCAGAGCAGTACCAGGTCTTCCGGCAGTATGGGAAAAGCCGTAATGGTGGGGTTCACCGTCGAGCCCACCCCCAAGGCACGCGTCAACACATGTCGTTCCGGATGAGTTTTCGCTGTTTCTGCCGTGAGGATGCCGCGTTCCAGGTATTTTTCGATCAACGTATGGTCTTTGGTCAGGAGGGTCAGTGTGCCCGATCGAAACCGATACGCACGACTGTCGCCGACATGGACGATGTACGCGACCGGGACAGGGCCGGACACAATCGTCAGCAGCACGATGGTCGTGCCCATCCCTTTCAGCTTGGATTTTGATCGAGCCCGATTGAGGATTGCGTCATGTGCTCGGCTGATCAGGTCCGTCAGCACATCCGTGGGAGAAGCTTGACCATTACCGAGCAGGCGGCTCGATGCTGCAGCCTCGGCCTGTACAGTGGCGATGGCTGTCTGGGCGGCGATTTCGCCACCGGCATGCCCGCCCATTCCATCCGCGACGGCCCAGACGCCCACTTCGTTGATGACGGCGAACGCATCCTGATTGAGGGTGCGCACGAGTCCGATCTCGCTCCGACCGACACCGATCCACGCGCTCATTGGGAATAGACCGGTTGAAAAATGATCGACAATGACGAAAGCCCGAACCGCGATCCCAAATTCTTATGGAAGCAGTCGGCAAGAAACAGGAGCTTTTTGATATCAGCCCGGCTGTAGCTGGAAGTGAGCATCGTGGAGGATTGTAGCCTTGATTTCGCCTAGGAGACAAGCTAGAGTTTGCAAACATCACGAAGAACGCAGTGTAGAACGGGTGGACCATTGATCGCATGACCGCGCCGGCGAAGCGAATTCGTATTACCGTGGGCGGAGTTCAGCTAGAGGCAGAACTCAGAAAGACGAAGACGGCTGAGGAAGTGTACGCGGCGCTTCCGGTCACGACCGCGATCAGCACGTGGGGAGAAGAATTCTACTTCCCGATTCCCGGAGTCCGAGACTACCGGGAAACCGCGACGACCCAGGTGAAGGTCGGAGACATTGCCTTGTGGGGAGCGGGGAAGGTTTTGGCGATCTTTTTTGGGAGAACCCCCATGAGTATGGGGGCCGATCCGGTTCCGGCTGATCGAGTGAATATCATCGGAAGAATCGTAGGAGATGCGACCCGATTTCGACAGGTGATGGAAGTCTCGACGATTCATCTCGAACCGGGGTGAAGACGATGCGGCTGTCAAAAGAGCGTGTACGGCATATGGCCGAGCGCCTCATCGGTCGTTTTCAAGACGAAGGGCACATCGAACTCATCGGAGATCGCAAAGGATTCGTCGAAGCATTGGATCAGACCATCACCCATGAGTTATCCGCCGAGGATCGTGTGAATGCGGAAGTGCGGCAACTGCTGAAGGCCTATGAGCATCAGATCGAGCAAGGGCAGGTCGACTATCAAAAGATGTTCCAGATGGTGAAACAAAAATTAGTCCGTGAACGAGGCATTATCCTATAAAGGAAACGGTTCATGGGTGTCGTATGTTGAGCGAAGACAAAGTCAGCCATCTGTCCCATGTCATTCTCACGGCCGTCAAGCAACATGCCGGCGCGAGAATCAAGAGCGATGACGCACGATTGTTAAAAGAAATCAAACGCGTGTTGGCCGACGAGTTGGTCAAGGAACAGGAGATCGATCGAAAAGTAAAAGCCAAACTCGCATCCTATTCCCGAGGCATTGTTGAAGGAAGTAACGAGTGGGATGTGCTGTATCGAAAGACGTTTGAAGAAGAGACGCGCAAACAGACGAAGATGTGAAAACCGAGGTCGTTGCCATGAAAAAAAACTTTCATCGAGTGGCGGTCGTGAGTATCGTGCTGGTGCTTGTCGGCATGGCGGCATGTTCGCAGAAGCGCAAACCGCTCGTGCCGCTCATGCTCGAGGGCGAGGTGAAATCTCAAGCGACCATGCTAACGGAACAGGGTACACAAGCCTACCAGACCCAACAGTTTGAAGAGGCCAAGCGATACTTCGCGCAAGCGGTTGCGGCAGAACCACAATCCGGCCAAGCTCACTATAACTATGCCTTGGCGTTGAATGCGCTAGGTGACGCCGAAGTCGCGCGGCAACATTTTATAACGGCTGCCGACTTGGCGCCCGGAGACAAAGTCATCTGGGACTCGCCGGCGCTTTCGCCATACGGGAATCCTGAAA
>NZ_JBLYIG010000452.1:0-3843 GCF_049222245.1 Nitrospira sp. BLG_2
TGGGAGAGTCTTGCCGTCTTCGAAGATCGGCTCAATGACCCCTTCATGACGAGCGATTGAGATCTCCGCTGCCGGAGGTGTAGCATCTATATCAACACCATAGTTGGTTTTTGTTGCGAAGATGAGGCTGTTGAACCCCAATCCGCAACCATTTAGTGAGACAAAGAGCCCAGTGAGCCCGAGGGTTATCAAAAAGCGCATGGCAATCACTCCTTCCTCTTTGGGAAAACCGGTTGAAGGTGACCACCTGCCGATTGACAAGTAGGGGTGTCCTTTGTATAGGGAAAGCGCGAGCCCACGCGGACATTGTGAAAACTGCCATTGGGCCATTCCACGCACACAGAGACGCTTTCTTGCAGGATGTCGATGAACTCCATACGCTGCCAGCCCAGTGTCAGATATCCATGGTCATGAACTCTCCCGATTGATCCACCAACGACATCAGTGCCATGAATGACTACCTGAAGTCCTTCGTTGCGCTGTGGAATGGTCATGGCCATGTGGCCGATTCCCCAAATGTGTTCGGTGCCGGTAGCCTCCTCGTAATAATGAAGCGCACATCCTGGTGATACGATCCCCGCGACAACAAGCCAACCAAGAGTCCAACGACCTACAGTTCGAGTGTCTTGATTCACCGCTTGCGTTCCCTGCGCCATGAGCTATGAACGCTCATTGACGCCATCGTCCTGTGGGAATGTGTGAGGGGCCTCAGGTACTGAGAACTGCCCTGCATTCCCAAGCGACCATGAGAAGATGCAATTCTTGTGCGGTAACCTGCTTGGAGCCATAGCCCTTTGCCTCTGGCTTCTCTGTACTCAAGATTAGTCGGAGGTTCTCGAGAAGAACCGCGAGATTTTCTTCAGAAAAGGCGGGTACGGAAAGGATAGCAATGAAGCCTCCACTTTTTGCCACGACCTCCGCCTCCCAGTCACATCACATCGCCATCTTGAGAATTGGTTGGCGCCAGCCCGCAGCAACCTGAGATATGTCCACAGCGGAATGATGCGAAGCTGGGAGTGCGCGAGCCACCGCACCAGGATAGATCTCTGAGTCACCCGTGGTTCCTTCGCTCGTGTGGAAACAATAGGAGAGGCTCCGGTCAAGACGGCATGCGGATGCATCGGTAAATGAAGTCCAGAATCTAGGGGTTTATTGAGACAAAGAGATACACCCCGTATCGGATCCGATACAGTCCTGGGTGATTGTCACCTGACCGGACCGGTTGATACTGCCATGGAGCAGGACTACGAAGCCCTTGGTACCAGGTCTATTTTCGCAATAGCATGCGGGTCTCCTCTCATTGCCCCTAGAAAGTACACGAATTGCAGGCTATCTCATCTGTTTGTGTTGTTCGCCTCCTAAATGAACTCGATGAACTCGCGCACCCGGGTATATCGAGGACCACCTTCAACGCCAAAGGTCAACCATGAGCTGTCCTCTCTGTTTCATCCTGATGTCCTTCGGTACGAGGCCCGGTCCGTCGAGGGCGATAGTGGATCTCGACAGGGTCTACCAGAGCGGACTATGCCAGCGGTTGAGGTGATGCTTACAGTGGTGAACTCAGTGGGTCCTTTCGGCAAGGGTAACGAAACAAAAGGGTCTGATGTGGACGTAATGCATCTTATTGATAACAAGGGGGCCGTGTATAAGAAGTCGTTTCAAGACCCCATGACCGTGCTTCGACAAGCCCGTCCTGAACAGCGTCGAAGGGCTCAGCACGAACGGAGAAACATGATGCTTTCATGAGCATATCCGTTCGGCCTGGGCCCATCGAAAGGTGAACGGAGGGTTGTGAAATGACTGCTAGGGTCTGCCCGCAGGAGGAGGCGATCCATGCCGAAAGAATTTCGTGTCTTTATCGCATCACCTGGTGATGTGGCGACGGAGCGTAATGCTGTCGGTAAGGCTGTCAAAGAGGTCAATGAGACACACGGAGAACCGCTTGGTTACCGATTGAGGCTGGTGCGATGGGAGACGGATGCGATTCCTGGGGCAGGGCGTCCGCAACAGGTCATTAACGACCAACTGGACAAGTATGAGCTGTTCATCGGAGTGATGTGGCGGCGATTTGGGACCCCGACGGGTGTGGCTGGCTCAGGGACGGAAGAGGAAATTCGTCTGGCCTTCAAGAAGTGGATAGCGAATCCCGAGTTGCCGATCATGCTGTATTTTTCGAGACAGCCATTCTACCCGGAGACCACGGAGGATGTGGAACAGATGGGGAAGGTATTGGCCTTTCGCAAGGAACTGTCTGGCAAGGCTTTAGTTTGGGATTACGACGGGCCTGGTGTGTTTGAAGAGACCGTCCGTAAACATTTATGCCTTCGGATGAACCGTCTGATGCAACCGAAGGCCTTTGAGCGTCGGACTGGAGCACAGGTGCGGGCACGGGGTCCAGACGAGACGCGCCCGGACGCCAAGGTTGCCGCGCTGTTGCAACGGGTCTGGGATCGGATGACCCCGGATCTTCAGGCAGCGTTTAGCATTGCGCACAACGAAAATCGGATGGCAGGGGATGGAGGAGTCAAGACGGAGGATTTGTTCGCAGCTCTGCGCCGGGTCGGCGCTTCAGATGTCCGCAAGGTCATTCGGGATATTCCAAGCGATGCCCTTCCGCGACCGACACAAGGTGTCCTGATCGACAAGCCTTACATCGTCGAGGAACAGCCATGGCTATCAAACTGCGTCGCATCGTCCATTAAGCGGTTGGGTCAGCGCTCTGGACAAACCGGGACGATCACGGCGACGGATGTCTTCGTTGATATCGCCAAACACGGCACAGGACAATCCGTCCAGTTGTTGCGGAAGCACGGGATCGGTCCTGTCCAGATAGATAAGATCATCCGCAAGAATAAATTGAAGGTGCTCAGCGCCACGTGAGGCAACCCGGAGAGAGAATGCCTCGTGAAGTCATGTGTCATGGCGGTTCCGGTAACCCATTCCGCGGCATGTGCCATAGAAGTTGGCACAGGGATATATCTTAGCAGAGGAGGTCTCCCATGCCTGTGGTCCGTGAGCAGGATATCCAAAAGCTGTTGGATCAGGTTTCAAGTTTACTGAAGTCGTTAAAGGAAAAGCGCAAACCTGAAGAAGGGGCTCACCCGGCGGACCCATTTGTGATGCCGGAGTTTCTCCGGATTCAGAAGGACCTACAGCTTGACGCCGACCTGAAACTGCCAACGGGAGCGTGGGACAAGCTTTCGCAGCAGGCAGCCGATTCTACCTATCAACAAGTCATGTCGATAGTGGAGCGTCTTACCAAGGCCCTCGTTCCCGATCCTGATGGGCCAGCAGATCGTGCCAGCATCATGTATTACGAACATGCCTCGAATCCGGTGATCTGGCTGATCTTTGTGGGAGCCATTGTGCTTATCGGACTCGATCTTTACCAGATTGCCCTTCGATGGGAACAGGCGACATACCTTCCTCCAGCGAAGACAAGCGGTGCTGCTGGTCCAAGCGCGGGTGCTTCTCCGCGGCCCTCTGGAAAGGCAGGCGAGGGAGCAACCCGTGGTAGTGGGTCTGCTGGGTCACCCCCCACATCCCAATCAGACTCACCCACCACAAGTGCATCACCGCCTCCCAACGGCGGGCAATCTGCACCGGCGATCGGTGGCAGATCGGAATCTGCTGGAAGTATGCCGACAACATGCGAGAAGTTGGATTGTCCGCCGACTCAACGAGACGTGTTGATCATGGTGATCCTCATGGGCACGTTGGGCGGGCTCCTTCGGCTGGTGAGTTCGTTTGCCAAGTACATCGGAAACCGCCAGCTCCTCAGGAGCTGGATCCCATATTACATAGTGATGCCGATAGAGGGAGGGGCTCTGGCGCCCCTGATCT
>NZ_JBLYIG010000453.1:0-1578 GCF_049222245.1 Nitrospira sp. BLG_2
GATGAGCAAGTGATGTTGGACTAGAACACCATGCAGATAGGGCAGACGGGTAAGTCTGACCACGAAGCCCCGCTCTCGCCTTCTCGTCCCGTCATGGTCACGCTGCGGTTGGCGAGTCCCTGACCCGCCAACCGGGGGCACCAACACGTCGAGGATGTCACGCTCACGGTGCTGCACGATCGAGTCCATGCCGGATTATGACCTCGTCACAATGATTTCCACACGCCGATTCTTCGCACGGCCTCCGCCGGTTGTGTTGGACATCACCGGCTTGGTATCCGCCGCTCCCATGGCATGGGCGCCGGATAGACCGCCGCTTTCCAACGCCTCGACAGCGCTTTTGGCACGTGCTTCGGATAATTCTTTGTTCGAGGGGAATTTCTTCTTGAGCGCGCCCAAGATCGGCCGATTGTCGGTATGCCCCTCGACATGAACCTTATACTCCGGGAAATCGTGGAGGATGGCCCCGACCTGCTTGAGCGTCTCCACTCCAGCCGGCTTGAGTTGGTCTTCACCGGACCCAAACAAATAACCGGAGGCCAAATTCATGAGCAGGCGTTCGTTATTGAGATCGACGGTGATGTGCTGTTCTTCGATTTGCGGCTTGAGCGCTCGGACTAATCCACGTTCCGCCTCCTTCAATCTCGCCATTTCTGTGGAATATTCCTTCTCCCGATCGGCGAGTTGTGCCTCCAGATCTGCGTTGCGTTGCCGAGCAGCGGCCAGGTCCGCCGCCACGAGACTCGCGGCGCTGGCATCAGAACGAAGTACAGCAATCTCCTGATCGCGATCGGCAAGCTGCCGTTCTAAATCGCTCACTTGATTGCTGAGCGCTCCGTTGTGGAGCCGAGCGGTTTCCAGCTCGCCAGCTAACCGTTGCCGATCCCCTTCTAAGGCCGCAAGATGGGCCGCCGAAGCCAAGGCAACCGAACCTGATACATCGGGTGCCGCTGCCTTCGCTACAGATGGGCAGCCACTCTGTGGATGATAGCCATACCATCGGTCGACGCATACTGTAGGCTGCTTAATATACGAAGAACAGCCCGCCAGCGTGGCCAAGCACGCGATCACAATTGTGGTCGTGACTTTTGGCATCATGACCTCCTTCTATAATGGGGTTGTGTGGGACATCGGAGAATGCTGTATACCGCTCGGCAACATCGCGGTTCAGCGATTGCCTTACTGACGGCCTTCAGTAGACCGCGAATTTCCATCAATAATTTTCCTTGTTGGTGGAACCAGGCCGAGGAGGTGGTGTAAGAGAGGCGGTAGCCGATGTTGTTGGCACGTGATGAGCCGCTCTTTCCGAATGTTCCGATGATGACGCCGATCGCCATATCCAGGACATGCTGGCTCATGGGACAATGGGGACAATAGTATAAGGGCTTCACTGTAAGAAAACATCAGCTTTTTTTTAGAAATTGTGTACGGCAATTCCCCATAATGGATCTTCACCTAGGCTCAAAAAGGGGCAGTGTGACGAAACCAGAATGCTTCAGGTCATGCTACATACTGCTGGGTCAAGCTGTTGGGATCAGCAGGTTGACATCATTCGGCCTTGCAGATCCGTATAGAGGA
>NZ_JBLYIG010000454.1:0-2032 GCF_049222245.1 Nitrospira sp. BLG_2
GTAGCGGAATAGACTGACGTCTGGTGATACAGTCATTCCGATCAAAGGCGACCGAGTCGTTGTTCGCCGATGAAGAGGTGCCGCGCTTTCGAGCATTTGAGAGGATCGCCAGACGAAAGCTGTTGCTGCTCCATCGCGCGAAATCGCTGGAAGATCTGCGCATTCCTCCAGGAAACCGCTTGGAAGCCTTGCGTGGAAATCGAAAGGGGCAGTACAGCATTCGAATTAACGATCAGTGGAGGATTTGTTTTGTGTGGGCTCAGGGCGATGCCCGTGATGTTGAGATTGTGGACTACCATTGAGGTGCAATATGGCGCGCAAACGGTTGTTAGAGCCAATACATCCGGGGGAAATTTTGCTTGAAGAGTTCATGAAGCCAATGGACATCAGCATCAATCGGCTTGCCCGCGAGATCCATGTGTCGCCAGGAAGGATTAGCGCGATTGTCAATGGAAAACGCGCCATCACAGCTGATACCGCGCTTCGGCTCAGTCGGTATTTGGGAACGTCGTCGGATCTCTGGATCGGACTCAAGGGGGAGTTTGACCTGCGAGTGGCCAAGCGTACGATTGGGCCAGAAATTGAGAGGCATATCCAGCAGCATGTTGCCTGAGAGCGCATGTCCAAAAGTGACGATGTTGGGCCTCAAGCAAGTGAATGATCCCGTCAATTTCCAAGCAGACCTCATTGGCAATATGTCGAGCGGCTGCTTCAAGATTGTGGCCAGCTTCCCAAACCTACCATCAGTATCGACAAAGATTACCTGCAGAAACGCGGATTAATCTGAAGAAGTATTGTCTGGTAGTGTGTCGACTCGCTCGAAGCCCTGGCCCATTGGCCTTCGGGGTCTGGTTCGCGTCCTCCTAACGACGGTTGGTGACCGATGACCGTGGCTAGGAAACTGCGGCAGGCCCGCCGCGCTATTGGATGGATGGCAAGTTTTTCGCGGCCACGCCGTCGCAATGGTTTTGAACGGCTACCGCACCACCCCGGACGTTAGACGTCACAGAGCCAAGTTAATCGATGAGCATCAGATCAAAACTCTTCAAATTCACGCCGTTAGATCGATACGCGATCGATTGTCTGGTCAGGCGTAGGCTCTTCCTAGCGCCATGGACAGACCTTAATGATGCTCATGAAGCTCAGATGTTTATCCGTGGATCCGGCGTCAATTACCACATGAATCCGGCGAGGCTCAAGCAGCTTCTGCCTCAACTGCTAAGTTTTGATGCTACTCAGGCTCGCGTATGCAGCCTCTCACGAGAGTGGTGGAGCAATCTGCTGTGGTCGCATTATGCCGATTGCCATCGTGGAGTGGCGATCGGCATTTCACTGCCAGATGACCTCTGTGGAGTTGAACGACTCGCGGTGCAGTACGACGATGAGCTACCAGTTCTGGATCCACCTGTTGGCAGGGCTGGTGTTGTTGAAGCGTTGCGGCATAAGGCTAAAGAATGGAGCTACGAAAAAGAAGATCGGCTGCTCAGTTTCGATGAGAAGCTTACCTTTGTCGATCAGGTGGAGATTTTTGACGTGATCTTCGGTCTTCGTGCATCCGAGGAGGATATCTCCTTGATGAGGCACCCTTTGCCTGAAACGGTTTCGTTGTGGCGTATATGTCGCAAGCCCGGCTCATACCTGCTCAATGCTGAAGACATCATGTGACGCCTAACAAACAAATACAGTTGAGATGAGGATGGTGCCGTATCTTGAATCGTGTACGCGGATGGGGTTAGCGCGGTCTGCCAAGTCTCTGCACGATATACTCATACACTGTCTTGCAATGCTGAATTCCCAGGACCCACACTTCCTCTCCGTCGATCTTATATACAACTCGATAATTCCCGACGCGAAGCTTCCAGTAGCTTCTCAACGCCTTGCGAAGAAGTGTGCTGTGTTGGTGCGGAGTGCGAGTCAATCGCGGCGCAATGGCTCCAGTAATCCGGATGTGAAGGTTTTGCAAAAGTGGCATGTCCTGCCTCCTTTGCTCGCGGGTCAACGCAAATGTTGGTCATGAAACAAAGAAATATGG
>NZ_JBLYIG010000455.1:0-2263 GCF_049222245.1 Nitrospira sp. BLG_2
GGTTCGAGATGTACAACGACACCGTGTTGGGCTTCAACAAGTCCGGCAAGGAAGTGGCCCGCATTCAGGTCGAAGAGCCCATCTACATCCGCCCCGCCGAACGCGTCACCTGGTTGTAAACCGCGGCGACCTCCGCATCCGAACGGGGCAGCGTTCCTTCAGGAACGCTGCCCCATTTTGTATTGACAGATGGCGCCAAATGGTACATTCGGCCAGATAGTTTCACGAGGACGTTGTCCATCTCGTCTCCGCAGGCACGAATCGTAAGACGTTACGTGAAGAATAACGTTGACGGCTACGCGGAATTCACTGCCGTCTAGAAGCGATTCCAAAGCATTTGGTTGGTGACTTCATGGTGAAAGAGAATTTCCGACGTCTTCACCATCGTGCCGAGCTCTTTCGGAGATCGGTCCGCCACTAACTGTTTGAAGTTTGAATATTTCCGCTTGCTGTCTTCGCCAAGAATATCGGCGACAAACTTCGATTCATTAAAGAGCGCGATGGCGTCACTGATGCTGCTCGGAAGAAATCGCGCGCGGTCGCCCGTCGTCGCGTTCTTTTCCACACGCTCCCCTTGGAAACCGGTCTTAAGCATCGTGTACAGCACAAGATAGGGGTTGGCATCGGGAGCGACCGACCGCAGCTCGATACGGGCTGTTTTTTCATTGGCCATCGGAATGCGGATCATGGCCCCCCGATCGACCGCAGATACCTTAATCTGGTTCGGTGCCTCAAAATGCGGGTCCAAGCGGCGATACGCATTCACCGATGGATTGAACACAAGGCAAATTTCCGGCGCATGATTCAAGAGTTTGAGGATGAAGTCCCATGCCGTATCGGAGAGGCCGTCCTTTCCTTTCGTATCGTAGAACATATTCCGACCGTTCTTGCTCAGGGAGGAGTTCGTGTGCATGCCGGAGCCGTTGATCCCGACGAACGGTTTCGGAAGGAACGTGGCGGTATGTCCCATGGATCGAGCCACTTGGCGGCAGATCAACTTGTACAGTTGCACCTGATCGGCCGCGCGCACCGCTTCGGCATAGGAAAAGTTCATTTCGAACTGCGAAGGCGCGACCTCGGGATGATCCTTCTCGTTCTTGAACCCCAGCGCGCGTTGAGCTTCCGCCGACTTGTCGATAAACTGGCGAAGCGGATCCATCGGGAGCGAGTGGTAGTACCCGCCGGTTGAGATAAGATTCAGCCCATGTTCACCGTATCGCTGCTCGGCGTTCTGCCCTTCCACCAGAAAGCCTTCTATTTCACAGGCGGCATATGCCGTAATGTCTTCAGTTTTTTTGAGGCGCTCGGTCAACGATTTCAGCATGCCGCGAAAGTCGCTCTGATACGGCGTACGATCGCTGTTTAAGACGGACGCGAAGAAAATCACCTTTCCCGCCCCGATCACGTCGGCCGGAAAGTAGCGGATGGACGACCAGTCGAGGGCGAGGCGCAGGTCCGACTCATGTTGCGGCGTGAATCCTCGGATGGACGACCCGTCAAATGTCAGATTGCCCAACGAGCCCAGCAAAAACTTCTTGTCGTAATCGAGCATGTGGAGGCGTCCCTCGATGTCCGAGAAGCACAACGTCACGGCCTTGATGTGTTTTTCCTTTTTCAGCCAGGCCGTATATTCCTGCTCGAGATCTTGTGCGCCGGCCTGCTCGGCGCGCTGCGCCGCCTTGAGATTCATGTCTTCGAGCTCGTCATACGGAATCTCAAGGAAACTCTTCAGCTCGGCCGCTGTCTTTGTATTCATGGTTCACCTCAACAGTTTGTAGTTATCCAAGGATGGACCTCTGCATAGATTCCCCAGCCTTTACAGGCGGGAGAATCTCAAAATTCAAGCTGCGCTTGTCTCGCGTCTTCCTTCCCTTGTCGGCTACGTACCGACTGATAATCTCTTCTGCCATCCCAACCGTGGACACAACGTACCCGCTTGACCAGATGCCGCCGCGATCCCAATACACCTTCTCCAAAAACCGAAACTTTTCTCGAAATCTCCGGCTCGTGTTCTTCTTCATCGTCTCCGCGACAACACTCACGCTGTACTTCGGTAAGATCACCATGTGCACATGCACATGATCCCTGTCGATCCCACTCTCCGTGAAGTGCCAATCAGGATAATACCTCTAGACTTCCCGTAGTTTCATCCGCAAATACGTCGCCACCCCCTCGACAAGGATCTCGCGGCGGTATCTGATCACCCACACAATGTGGTACTGCGTTTTGTAGACCGTGTGGGCCGTTGTGTGCAGTTTCACGC
>NZ_JBLYIG010000456.1:0-1865 GCF_049222245.1 Nitrospira sp. BLG_2
GGATCAGGTTCAAGTCGTCAACGTTCAATTCGGTGCGGAACCGGAGGAGGTGCAGAGTACGACAGCAGAAGCCACGGCGGAAGGTCCCCCGTTTTCCGTGAGTGATGAGGAGGTCCACCGGCACTACGCCACGACGTATGATCTCGCGCTTCTGTCCAGCACTGAGGTTGCAGGCGGATTGAAGGGAAAAGGACCAGCCAAAGAGAATATCTGGCTCCTGAAAAGAAAGTGAGCTGATGTGGTCGTTCGCAGGAAGGCTGAGCATTGAGCCTCATAACCATCGATGAACCGAACGCTTGTACTGTGCAAATGTCTCGGAGAATTTGGTGCCCAAGACGCGTTCCTCGGGAATGATTTGAAAGCGATTCATGTACCACACGAAGAGCGGGAGGCATGCAAAGGCCAGTAGGTTAGAGCGATCAATCGCCCACCCAACAAGAACCAGGAGAAAGCCCAGGTACATCGGGTTACGGGTGAAGCGGTAGATGCCCGAGGTGACGATCGTCGTCGTCGCTTCCGGTGTAAGTGGATTGACAGTGGTTTTCATTCGGTGAAACGTCAAGACGCCGGCCAGCACGATCGCTGATCCTACAGCATAAAAAATGAGGGCGAACGTCGAGCGCCATGGCAGTGCGATGGTGAACGTGGAATAGGTAGAGGCGAGCCACATCAGCGCGCCGAACACGAATACGAGCGCAAGCGGCGGGACTTTTAGTTCCAGTGCATTGAACATGCGAGTCGGGTACGGGTACGAGCGAGCTCAACCGGAGGTTGCGGTTGCGGCACAGGCCACTTCCCACAGCGCCTGGTTGATACTGTCCGGTTCCACGGGTAACCCAGAGCCTTCCTCGATCAATGCCGCATTTCGAGTACCGGTGCCCATGTGCTGATAGAATTCCGTAGACGCCAATAGCCGAACCCTGTTGAGCGCGCAGTCAAACTCCTTGTGTGTCTTCGTCGATAAAAACCGGTGAGGGCCCATCATGAACGCCCCAAACGGTGCATTTCCCTGCATCCACTTATAGTCCGTCAGCTGCCACAGCGTCACGAGATCGCCGTCTCGGCGAATCGTCTTGGGATCGTAGTACACCATTTCCCGTGATGGGGATTGATACACGCTATCGATGGCTGTCCATGTTTCCCCAGGCAGTACCTCGCCATATTCTCGGGATTGGCGCACCTGATAGCCTGGGCCCCCACAGGATGCAAGGAAGAGAAGGATGACGCAGGAAAAAAGACATATAGCGGTAGCCTTGGGCATCAATGCCTCGCCGGATAACTCATTCTAACAAAGCGTGAACAGAAAGATGCAATGACTGTTCACTGGGTGGTTGTTATTAGCCGATCGGATGCTTACCGCATGTGTGGATCCTTATGGATATTGGGAAGCGGGGCCGGCCTTGTTCACGAATTCCGAGTTGTCTTTCAGTTTGGTGCTTCACCCGTAGTCTTGAAACGACTTCATCAATTTCTTAGAATCAATTGAAGCCTCGTCATCCGACATTCTGTCAGCCACAAGGCCGCGCAATGTTGCCACCGTCTCAGGAAGGAACACGGTATGACAAGACGCCCGGGAGCCGGTGAAACAGGCGGAGATGGTGCCCAGCCTGAAGTTGAAGATACATCGCTTCTGAATCGGCGGAGCCTCCTCGCGGGAACGGCCGGTTTGGTCGGCTCGATGATCATGGGATCGATGCGATCATCCGCCGACGCGACTACCGAGGGATCCCCATACGACCCCACAAGAGTGCCTGGTCAATCGCCCACGCCGTATGGACAGCGTTCGACCTTTGAAACAGCCGTTCGTGTCTCCCGGTCTTCATGGGCCTCGCTGACACCCCTTCAAGAGTCCCATGGCATCCTGA
>NZ_JBLYIG010000457.1:0-2863 GCF_049222245.1 Nitrospira sp. BLG_2
GAAGAGACGAGAATATGGCGGAGGCCACCGGACTTGGTCTTAAAGCTGAACTCAAGATTGCGGACCGGCTCGCCGGCTTGCACCCGTTGAATGAGTCGCGCTCTATCTTCCTGATTCGGCCAGATGCCCAGCATCAACGTGGTGCTGCCGATCACTTCCTCGCGACGAAAACCAAAGAGCTGCAAACAGGCGTCGTTTACTTCTAGACAACGACCGGTTGCCACTTCCGTGATTCCAATCGGGTGCGGACTTGTGCGGAAGGCTTTCGCAAATCGCTCTTCGTTCTCGCGTACAGCTACCTCGGCTCGTTTGCGCTCGGTCATGTCCTGCACGATACCGGTCATACGAATAGCCTTTCCTTGGCCGTCATAATGGAAACGCCCGCCGGCATGCAGGTAATGCAGGTTACCATTGGGATGCCGAAAGCGATACTCGTCCGCATAGTCAATCGCTCGTCCCGCCATGGCTTGCTCGAGTTTCTGCCGAACCCTCGGCCGGTCGTCGGGATGCAGCAGATCGATGAAGACCTCCATCTTCTCACCGAAACTTCCGGATGGAAGACCAGCCCAGCCGTTTATCCCGCCCCACCATTCCACTCGGTCGGCGGCGATATCCCAATCCCAGATCGCGCAATGGACGGCTTCGGTCGCGGCCGATAATTGACGCTCGGCGCGGGACAGTTTCTCGGCAAGCCGAATGTTGTCTCGCTCCTGCTTCGCAAGTTTCAGCAAGGCCCGCACGGTTCCGATGAGTTCTTCTTCCGCCGGTTCAACCAGATATGTATCGGCGCCCATTTCCAGGCCCTTCATTCGATCCGGCCCGTTCATGCGAGCGGCGGAGGTTTGCAGTATCTTCACGAACTTGGTCTCGGATCGAGTCTTGAGCTGCCGGCAGGCATCGAAGCTGTCGATGTCCGGCAGATTGGCGTCGAGGAGCACCAGATCCGGAAGTTCGGCGGTGGCAAGCATGAGCGCGTCGGCTCCGTTCTCCGCTTCAATGATTCGGTAGCTCTGCCGACTGAGCAGGCGGCGCTTCATGGACATGGTAATGGGATCGTGATCGACAATAAGGATGGTCGCTGTGGTCGGACTGGGGCTCATGAAACTCCTTCTGATCCGTAGCGCCTTGAATAATACAAAGTGACGAACAAATCGATCTCAAGGGTGAAGCGAAACTATTCCGGCATACTTTGGATGTCGATGAAGAGTGAGGTTACTGCGGGCCGCAGTATAGATAAAGGCATGAGTATGAAAACTAGGGATGTTCCTAGGTGGTGGATTTGCAGCAACGATATACGTCGCCGATGCGGTTCTGGCTAGCCCCCCGGCGTGGACGGGTTTCAGTGACGATTGGAATGTGTCATGCCTGACACGTTCACTGGCAATTCACGTCCGGCCCTTCTGCTCTTTGCTGCTCGCCGAGAGGAGACCGGCGCGCGATCCGCCCGTCTTCCCTCCTTTACCGCCCCTGCCCTCGAACCGCTCGTCCGATTCTTCCGCCGTTGGAGGATAATTCTCCCGCGACAGACGATGTTCCCTACGAGAGCCGGCAGAAGGCGGCGGTTCGGCTTGAACGGCAGCCTTCTCGTGGACCTTGTCCTGGCGGTCTTGTTCGTCCTCCAGCGGGAAATGCGATATGCCTGCTTCCGCTGCTTGATCCTCGCGTCGTGGTTCACTCATTGATGGTACTCCTCCTTCCCTATCATCGGGTCCTTCAAATAATTACACTGACCGTGCAAGGTCGATTCCAACTTGTTCCCACTTGGTATTCCTTTCTCAGGCTCCAATACGCGATGCGTAACCTTACTTGCCTGGACAAACTTTCCCCTCACTGACTACTTGTCCCGGAAGCTACGATGACATCCCGCCGAATCTTTCATTTGTGTGGCGGGGAACAAGGAATGCAATCAAGAACGAGAGCGGTGGTGTCGCAGTTCCGCCGCCAAAGCCGACTCCCTTGCCGCCTTCGCCAGTGCCGCCGCCGCAACCGGAGCCCATTCCTCCGGTGATGCCTCAGCCGCCGAGAAGCCATCCCTAGCGAGATATGGCGACAATAGAGACCGTGAGCAACTAGAACCGCGCCAGCATTGCCGCCGAGATCACGATGGCCAGTCCGATGAGCAGCGAAAGACGAGGCAGCCAGCGCGCGGTCCTGAAGACAACCTGCTCTCCTGCTGTTCGCTGGGAAATCGGTATGGCACTGACCCGACTGACCTGAGGACCGAAGACGAGATCATGGAGGAGAGTCAAGAATACCAACAGTGCGACCAGGGTCAACTTCACGGCCACAATCCCCGGCCAGGAGGCCGGACTGGTCACATGGATGCCCCGCAGAGACAACAACATCGGGCCGGTGGCGAGCAATACCCCAATGGCAACCCACACAATAGGGCGAAATCGTAACGCCGCGGATCGAAACAGCGCCATGAATTCCGGCGCCGCCTTCCGGCCTCTGACTAACGGAGCCAAGACTAATGAGAGGAAGACCATCCCTCCGATCCACGTCACGGCGGCAAGGATGTGTAGGACAACGAGGGTGGAGTACATGCGGCTCATCATAGTCGATCGGGGCCGAAAATCGCCATGCGTCATTCGCCGAATATTGACTGAGCATCCGTGATGGAATGAATATGAGCCGTACCCAGACGAAGACAGGAATAATAGTCATCGGCTCTATTGAAAGCTCCAATGACGATTTGCCCTATTCCAGCGCTGAACCTCTCAGCTGTGATCCGGTGTTGCGCAGGCGAAGCGTGTATTCTGTCCGGTCCGCTCGAAGGCATCCACCAGACGCGGACAACGGTTGAGCCGGGAAAGAGGAAGTCATGAACCGGCAGACGGATGGAGGGAGCCGATGAAGCCGC
>NZ_JBLYIG010000458.1:0-7640 GCF_049222245.1 Nitrospira sp. BLG_2
CCATGGATTATGAGATACGCAACTCCGGCTGCCAGCACCAGAAATCCGACTAGCCAGCGAGTAAATCTCTGTTGCGCCGTGGCAAGCACCTGATCGATCTTTTTCTTGAGAGCCGGCTGGGAGGCGATATAGGCATTGACCGAACTCTTGGCTTCTTTTAAACCGATATTCCGCTCTTCACGAACAACCTTGATTGCCTCGATTACATTGCCATGCCACAGCGCCTCAACCGCCGCTTTGGGAAAATCTGAAGCAGGCCGCGGTTTGTTTTTCATGGGTAGAAAAAATGACGTGATAGAAGAACTTTGTCCCGTTTATAACCGCTAAAGCGAAGAGGAGGCAACAATAATGGCTGTACAACCGACCACATTTCTTGCGTTCATCTCCTCGTTCGAAGGAAGGAGTCATGAAGCCGGCCGGCATGCCCTTCGCTGGGACAGTTGTACTGTGTCACAAGTAGATCGCCACCCACTAGACACGACCAGCAGCAGCGAGTCAGACTAAACCAATTCGAGACGTTGGTAAGAAAGTTTTAATGAATGAAGGCCTTATTTTCCTTCCATGCCGATACCTCATCTCCCTCCGGTCCTAGACATTTCTCCTAGGGTTGTTCCTAGTATTCTGATGAAACAGTAGACTTTATATCCTTCACTTCTTCAGTTCACACAATACTATGTTATCCACACTATTTAAGAACAACGCCATCGTCCATTGCTGTAAGTCATTTACAATACGTGAATATTAAGTTTCGATTGAACAGAATCACAATACGACGGCTCGCATTCCCTCATGGCATTCAACTTGCTGCTGCACATACTTGAATGACAGGACTTGAATTACAAGAGGTGAAGCATGAAACAAACAATGCACCCCATCAGTGTTCGGATTGAGTGGTGTCGAAGGCAATCTGCACAGGCTCACACCGAATCGGACATAGACGAGTGGCGCGCAGAAGCAGATGGCTTGCGAGATGCCCTCATGGGTACTGACCACACCGACAACTATCAACTGTGCCCTCCCGAAGTTTTCAGCCGGTATGTGCTGGGCTTCCAAGATGGGACGGCATTGCTGCGAGCCACACGAGTGCAGCGCATGGTTCATGCCGCCGCATCGGAGACTCCACAACCGTCTCGGGTGGGTGTTGACGTTCTACTAGGAGATGTCCGATGAATTGCCTACGATGTAACGGCCTCGCCGTCAGTGACGACAGCTTAGCAGTGCAGACGGGTTCATCATCGGACTTTCATGGTTGGCGATGTATTAATTGTGGAATGATCGTCGACGATGTGATCAATCAGAATCGGCGAGTTATCTCCCGACCGAGAGTATCACCCGGTCCCGAACGCCGAGGGTACGGTCGTCAGGCTGCGT
This sequence comes from Nitrospira sp. BLG_2, assembly GCF_049222245.1. Classification (NCBI taxonomy): domain Bacteria; kingdom Pseudomonadati; phylum Nitrospirota; class Nitrospiria; order Nitrospirales; family Nitrospiraceae; genus Nitrospira; species Nitrospira sp. BLG_2. Next base: position 1,372 of record NZ_JBLYIG010000458.1, read on the forward strand.
GACGGCACCGCGCCACTGGCTATTCTGCAGCCGCTCACTTCCACTCCATTTGAAATCGACTGGGGTGCGTGGGGAGTCGAGGTGGCCATCCGGAGTGGAATGCGGGCGGCGATGAGCCGGTTCGTCGCGTGAGATGCCCAGGCCCCAGTTCACCGGTCTTTGGAGTAACCCGTCTGGCAATAATGCCTGAAATCCTTGTACATGGCGGGCCGCTCTTGCCGCAGATTCAGCGCCAAGCCGGTCGCATAGTTGTCGTTCGGAGCCACACCGTGCGCGACCATTTCGGCCGTTGTCCGTAAAATATCCCCCGCTACTTCTTTCAACATAGAACCTCCAATGAGTGTCTAAACGGTATGGCATGGTATCACTCGGCATGTCGTCTCGTGCTGCCTTCCATGCGAGAGACAATCGTCCTTGCGAAGGTACCGCCCTTCCGTTATGAAGGTAGAGTCACTCTTTTCTGACTTGGGGTTCACGGCGCGGTGTACATTTGACCTGCTCACGGCACATTGGCGATTGCTTTCTTCGGTACGGTCGGGGGTCTATTATTGGAAGGGGCTTCTCGAATGAGTGGGGTTTTGAATTCTGTTCTACAGGGCCCGTGCATCAGAACGCAGAACGTCTAAAGCGATCGCGACCCATCATGACGGCGCACGGATAAATCGTTTTATTGGTCCAAGCCTCACTTCATGCCTCTCGCCGATACACGTCATGCTATTTTCATGGCAACACAACAACTGCGTGTGAATTCGGAATTTAGAATAGACGGCGTGGTAACTTCTCTGAGCTGCCGGATGGGCGATCCTTTCATTGACGCATCTATTCTCGGTTGTGTATAAAACATAGTGCACGTGTAAGAAATTCTCAGAGGATTGCTTATGTACGCACGCGAGTTTCGTGACGGTGCAAAAGACGGATTAGAAGCGCTTGAGCCGCTTGATCCCGACAAGATTGCCTCGTTCAGCGATTTGCTTGAGGCCATGGGCAAGACTGCGTTCGGAGGGCGTCATCTCGGCAAGGCATTCGACGTGCTTTGGGCGATGGTCGAGGACCCTGACTGCCAAGTCGTGATGACATTGTCCGGTGCGATGACGATCGCCAAGATGGGGAAGATCATCACGAAGATGATCGATGAAGGAATGGTGCAATGCATCATCTCAACCGGGGCATTGATGGCGCATGGCCTCAGCGAGTCGGTCGGCAAGACGCATTATCGGCACGATCCTTCCATGAGCGATGAAGAACTCTTTCGGAAAGGGTATAATCGCGTCTACGACACACTCGAAATGGAAGCGAATTTGAATCATGTCGAGCACGTCGTCTCGCACACGTTGAAGCGCCTCAATCATGATCGGCCGCTTTCGTCGGAAATCCTCACGCGGGAGTTGGGGAAGACGTTGGCCGAGGAATTAGACGGAGATGGTATTCTCAAAAGTGCCTACTTGAAGAAGGTACCGATCTATATCCCGGCTTTCACTGATTCGGAAGTAGGACTGGACATGGGAACTTGGGCGATGGCTCGGGAGGTCGATCGAGTACGGTCTCAGACCGAGCACGGCGGAGAGGTGGATATTTTACGGGCGATTCATCAATCGTGTCCTTCATTCAATCCGTACCTCGATCTCAACAGCTATGCCGACCATGTCCTCTCTGCCAAACGACTTGGAATTTTCACGATTGGAGGCGGTGTCCCGCGGAACTGGGCCCAACAGGTCGGCCCATACATCGAAATCGGTAATCTCCGGTTGGGTCTGAGCGTGAAGCCGCCTCGATTTCACTATGGGGTGAGAATTTGCCCCGAACCGGACTATTGGGGGGGGCTCAGTGGCTGTACATATCAAGAAGGACTTTCCTGGGGCAAATTCGTGACCCCGAAGGATGGCGGGCGATTTGCCGAAGTATTGAGCGATGCCACGATCGTGTGGCCTTTGTTAATGATGGGGGTTCTGGAGCGGAAGAAAGCCAGCGCGGTGCATCGGTCATGAGGAAAACGGTCGGGCAATTTCTGGCTCAGCTGTTTGTCGTCGGTGGACTTGCATGGGTCTCTTACGTCTGGGCCGGAGATGCGCTTGACGCCGATACTCGTATGAGAGGGCTGGCGACCGCGCCGGTCACGCTGATCGAGTATTCTGATTTTACATGTGGCTATTGCCTGAAGTTTTTTAAGGATACGTGGCCACGGATTCAGGCTCGTTACGTCGATACCGGAAAGGTCCGGTTTCTTTATAAGGATTATCCGAGAGCCGATCAGGGCCCGGGAGTTGATGCTGCCTCAGCGGCACGGTGTGCGGGTGCCCAAGGCAAGTATTGGGGGATGCACGACCGGTTGTTTGCCGCAGGTGGTCGATTGGACAAGCAGGTCTATCTCCGGCATGCGGTCGCGCTCGAGTTGGACCAGTCCGCGTTTGAACGGTGTATGACCGACGGTCGGTATACGAGGGCGATTTTCGACGATCGCCAAGAAGCCAGTCGCTGGGGGTTTCATGGAACCCCTGGATTCGTCCTCATGCGGACGTCTGCCGAGCCGACGGAAAAAGAGCCGGCCGTTGCGATCCCGGGAGCATTTCCGTTCGAGATGTTCGCGGATGAAATTGATCGACTTCTGGCGAGTGATAAGAAATAGCCGAAGCGCTCTGGAGCGGGGCGAAACCGTTGCGCATGATGTTGACATCGGCATGCAAGTACGAACGTCCTCTTCGTCAATAAAAGGTAGGTGTCCATATGACTTCTATGCAATCGTTCTGGCCTGTTTCCCATCGCGATGACGACTTCTGGGTCTGCATGTCTTGCCTGACGGAAGTCTTCTACAGGAAGGTTCCGATGCCGAACTGTCCGGCCTGTCACGGTGTATCGACCTATGAGGGGTTTACCTTAGAGGCGATCCGTGATTGGGGCACAGAAGAATTGATCGCCAAGGCCGTAGCCGCCCAAGAAGCCGCCACGGTTGCTCAACCTGCTGCCGAAGCCGCCGCGCCGGTTGAAGCGACGGACTAACACCAACCTCATCACAGACCCCAGCGAGTCTCCCCGTGCAGGAATTCCGTCCGTTCCTCGTTCATGGCCAATGGAGATCCGGAGAACTCTCGGCTCCTGTCGTTGATCCGTTCACCGGAAAACTCGTCGCCCAGGTCACCCAAGCGACGGAATCAGATGTCGAGGAGGCCATCGCGTCCACGTGCAGTGCGGCTGAGACGATGGGGAAGCTCCCGGCGCATGGCAGGTACAATATCCTCCAACAGGTCGCCGCCCTACTCTATCGACGCCGAGATGAATTTGCCCAGGCCGTCACGACGGAGGCGGGCAAGCCGATCACCGACGCGAAACGAGAGGTCGGTCGGGCCATTCAAACGTTTACGGTGGCGGCTGAAGAAGCACGACGCATTCCGGGTGAAGTAATCCCGCTCGATTGGACGCCCGGCTTCGATACCCATCTTGGCGTACTTCGGCGTTTTCCGATCGGTCCGATTCTCGGCATCACCCCCTTCAACTTTCCGTTGAATCTTGTGGCACATAAAGTGGCGCCTGCGCTCGCATCCGGCAACCCGATTCTCATCAAGCCGGCTCCTCAAACGCCGTTAACGGCTCTTCTCCTTGGAGAGGTCATTATGGAGGCGGGACTTCCTCCGGGAGGGCTCAATGTAGTGCCGTGCGATAACATCCTCGCCGAGCGGATGGTCGTCGATCCACGATTCAAATTGCTCAGTTTCACCGGCAGTGCGTCGGTAGGATGGATGCTGAAGGCCAAATGTGGAAAGAAAAAAGTCACGCTCGAACTTGGCGGCAACGCCGGCGTGGTCATCGAGTCCGATGCCGATCTCGAGCTTGCGGCTCAGCGTTGTGCGGCAGGTGGATTCGGGTATGCCGGCCAGACATGCATTTCAGTACAGCGGATCTTCGTTCACCATTCTATCGCGGATGCGTTTACGACCAAGTTACTCATGCACGTCGCGAGGTTGAAACTGGGGGATCCTGCGGACGAGACGACGAGTATTGGTCCCCTGATCGATCAGTCAGCTGCTCAGCGAGTGGAAAGCTGGATCGACGAAGCTCTTGAGGACGGAGCGCGTGTGCTGCTGGGCGGAAAGCGAAAGGGATCACTTATCGAGGCTACGGTGCTATCGAATATAAAGCCTGACATGAAAGTTTCATGTCAGGAGGTGTTTGGACCGGTCGTCACCATCACGCCGTATCGGCAGCTCAGCGAAGCCGTGGCGTTGCTCAACCAATCGGACTACGGATTGCAGGCCGGCGTTTTCACGCAGGACATCAACAAGATCTTTTACGCCTTTCGTCACCTGGAAGTCGGAGCCGTGTTGGCAAATGAAATTCCTACGTTCCGAGCCGACCATATGCCATACGGCGGCGTGAAAGATTCCGGGTTGGGGCGTGAAGGTATTCGCGCCGCGATTGAAGATATGACGGAGCCGCGGATGCTCATCCTGAATCTAAAGGAACCGTCCCATTGACTTGAAAAAGTGTCTAGAAGATATTGCGAAGCCGGTTCAATCTTGCTACAACAGGCGCCCGATACTGCCGTTGATCTGGTCCGGTGTGTTTGTCCGGCTGACCGCTCCGGGGCACGTCACCAAGCAACTTCCGAACAACCAGACAGGCCCGATTACCAGAGGAAAGGGGAGAATGAATGGTACCTACGCATATGTTTTTAACGAGAGGGGTGGGGGTCCACAAGGAAAAGCTGGCCTCCTTCGAAGAGGCGTTGCGCAGCGCGGGTGTGGCCTACTGCAACCTCGTCAGCGTATCGTCTATCCTTCCTCCCCATTGTAAAATCATCCCTCGCAAGCGAGGAGAGAAGCTGGTGAAGCCGGGCGAAATCACGTTTTGCGTCATGGCGCGTTCGGAAACGAATGAGCGGAACCGGCTCATCTCGGCGTCGGTCGGTTTGGCGAAGCCCACGGACCACGGCACCTATGGCTATCTATCGGAACACCATGCCCATGGTGAAACAGATGAGGAGACCGGAGAATATACGGAAGATCTCGCAGCGCAAATGCTCGCCACGACCTTAGGTGTCGAATTTGATCCAAACGTGGCTTGGAAAGAGCGTGAACAGGTCTTTAAGATGGGTGGAAAAATAGTGAGAACTCTGAACATCACCCAGTCAGCCGTCGGAAAAAAAGGTAAGTGGACGACGGTCATTGCACTGGCGGTCTTCATCCCGCCGGAGAATGTTCCCACCCGTTCTCGCAAGTAGATGGTTGGTCGGGCCTTGACTGTATTCATACCGCCTCAGCCGTCGGCCTCATCAGGGGGAAAATGCCCATGACGCTTCCTGTCGGTTGGGAGGGACCCGCCCATAATTTCCTGGGGATCGACGAACCTTGGTGCCATCCGGACCAAGCGGGTGTCTATGTTCTACCGGTTCCCTACGAGCATACCTCCAGTTATATCCGCGGGTCAGACCATGGCCCATCCGCTATCTTGGAAGCATCGTGCCAGGTTGAATTCTACGATGAGCAGCTTGAGTGTGAACCGTTTCGAGAATGGGGCGGAATCGCGACGGCTTCGCCGTTGGATCTCAAAGGGGATGTCGACCGCGCGGCGGTCGACGCTATCGAAGCGTTTGTCTCCCCGCACGTCGGAACCGGGCGGTTTCTTATCACGCTGACGGGCGAACACACCGGTGCATTGGGAGCGATTCGAGCTCATGCGAAACGATATCCGCAGATGACCGTTGTGCAGATTGATGCCCACGGAGATCTACGGGATGCCTATCAAGGGAATCCGTTCAGCCATGCCAGCGTGATGGCCAGGGTGGTGGAAGACGGCCTATCCTTGGTGCAAGTGGGCATTCGGTCTATCAGCCCGGAGGAGGTTGCTCGCATCGATGCCACGGCTCGCATCAAGACGTTTTTCGCTGCGACCATCCTTGATCCATCCGGCCCCTACGAGGGCAAAGCATCCAACTGGATACCCGAGGTGGTTGCGGCCTGCCGAACACCCGTGTACCTGACGTTCGACTGCGATGGACTGGATGCGTCAATTGTTCCCGCCTTGGGCACCCCCGAGCCAGGCGGGCTCGGATGGTACGATACTCTGAATCTCATCACGGCGCTGGCCAACGGGCCCGGCATCGTAGGCATGGATATCAGCGAGATCGCTCCAATCGAAGGATTCGTGGCGCCGCAATTTTCCATCGCGCGGTTGATCTATCGGATACTCGGTCGCATCAAGGCCGGCCGTCGCGTGCATTGAGCCGGATACTGAAACAGGCCGTCCGCATCGTTCTCGCCTCGCTCAGACGCTCGACG
>NZ_JBLYIG010000459.1:0-2237 GCF_049222245.1 Nitrospira sp. BLG_2
GTGCTGATGTCGTGAATGGCCGGCACCTGTTGCGCGACACGCTTCTGCTGCCAGGGAATCCCGAAGACGAGGAGGCCGACCACGAGACCGACGAGAGACACCATGGCTGAGCGCCACTGCGCCCGCTTTAGCGCCGCGAGACAGCCGAGGAGACCGATGATCGCACTGCCTCCCCCTCCGTATGCGGCCCAGGTCAGAAGCTGAAAGCCAGTGCGAAAATGCCACCATCCCGCGCGGCTCCCAAATCCCGCAAGAATGGCGACGACCGCGGAGAGGAGCGCGAGCAGACAGGCTGAACGGCTCAGCACGACCGGCATGGAGCGCCTCGCAGGGAAGCGTATTCTAGGAGGTGCCGTCAGAACACGCAATCGGGCTGACGTAGCCGGCAGCGGAGTATAGGTGTAGTCGCTCCACGGTCAGCTGGGCATTCGTCATACGGACCTGCACGATACTTTCCCCAGAATCGCCACCACAGAAACCGACTCCGATTTAGCCCTCATTGTCCTGCAAAGCATTGTGGAATTCTTCCATCTCGGCACCCGAAAAGCCGGACGAGAGTTGTTCAGCCAGGGTCGAAGAGCTTACGGCTAACTGAAAATGACTTTCAGAACTTCGAAGCGATCACACAGGAGGAACAGACCGGAGTATGCCGGTATTATGTGTTGCGAGAACACGCAGGGAACACACAGGGTTTGTACTAAGTTGCACTTTTGGATCTCGGAGCTCGATTCAGAATGATGAATCGCGGTCAAACATTCTTCGGTTAGGAACCGTTTCTTTCTGAGGCGGCTTCAGTACCATTCCTCACCCTTACCAGCTAACAAGGCCTCGTTTCTCTCACGCCGCTCGACGTTAGGATCAGGTTGTGAAGCGACCCTCCTGAGGGCTTGAACATACGCTTCTGGAAGACCGTGCTCTAGCGCACCTTCAAGGACTAAGGCCTTATACCAGCTATAAGGCCGGCGATGTGGGTCTCGCTCGGTCGCAAAATACGTAACAGCCGTTTTTACGGCGTCTGGCGTGACTACCTGTATAAGGCCATTGCGGTAGCCCCGGCCGGCGCCTTCGGTGTCATCGAGGCTTCGTGAATCACTTAAGCTGACCTCGAATAGAACACCGTACACGCGATCAGCAGGGTTTGCGGATTTCTCCATGCTACATTTGCTGGAGCTGTCCGTACTCACCTTGTCAAAAGTGAGACGGTGGCCTTGGACAAAACCAGTACCAACCGGCATGGCGGATGGCGCCCGTTTGGGCGCCCTTAGTCGTCGGGTTAGCATATTCGATCCATAAGCGAAATACAGAAATGTGTTGGGCATATTTTTGAGCTAAAAATCAAGCAATGGGCTTGGATTATTGCGCGAGACAACAAGCATAAGGCGGTCCTTCGCTCGACTGATTGCCACATAAAGAAGGCACCTTGTCTCAGGCCTATCCGGAAACGTTTTGGCATCGCAGGAGAGGATGATTACGCCCCCACATTCCATGCCCTTGGCTTTGTGAACGGTGCTAATGGCTTTCTCGGGAGGCTTCGGATGAGAATAGGACCGATGGTGGGTAATCTCCGCTAATCCTACGTCGGCCGCTTCGAAACCCCCAAGATGAATCGCATCCCAGAACTCTTTGTAACAATCGATTTCGACGTCGGCGAAGTCGCTGTCGGAGGTCGTTTTCAATTCCCAAAGACGGCGCAGCAGTCTAGCGACGCCATGATGATCGGCATTGTCCACTAAAAATCGGGCTAACTCTTGCACCTTTGCTGGTTTGCCACGACGCTTCGATCTGCACCCTTCTCGGGCCTCCCGCTCCAATTCGTCACCGAAAGCGGATGGACTGAAGCCCTTTCCGATGTTGCCCATGAACTCAACAACTCCCCGTGCGACAATTGCAGGGTCCCCTCGGCCACGGTGAACTACATCCATTAGCCTTTCTAAACTTGTGCGAGTGTGGCCTTCCCATAATGGGATACGACGGTTGAAGAAGCTACGGAGTGATCGTGCCGTGTCATTGTAGTGAGTCAATATCAAAAGCGACTGCTGAGCCTTCTCGAAGGCATCTACCGGTTTCCGGTCCTGATCGGAGAGTTGATAGTCGAAGTTTTTCTTCGCGATATTCTCCCCAAAGAAGATGTTGACGCTTGGCGGCAGTCCGTTTCTTAGATCGACTTTGCCTTGCGTCTTTAGAGCTTCGCGTGCCTTTAGAGTCCATTGCCCCAGCTGCGGACATCCGTTCTGCCA
>NZ_JBLYIG010000460.1:0-2034 GCF_049222245.1 Nitrospira sp. BLG_2
ACGATGTCATGAACCGGTGAAAACTTCGTCAATTCTCTTAACTGTTCATCAGAAGCATCTGACTTTATAGTGAAATGCACGCGGATTTCCTTGTAGCCGTGCCGGATCTCATCCGAGAGGCCGAGAAAACCCTGCAGATCGAGATCCCCTTCGAGCCTCGACTCCACTGCCTCAATCCGGATGCCCCGCGCCGCTGCATGATAGACGAGCGACGTAGTCAAGTCGGCCGCCAGGGCATGCAGCACATATTCGACCGGATTGGCGCTGTGATCCCCTCCGAGCAGCACAGGCGGCTTGTCGGCATCCAGGATGAAGGGTTGTGTACGAAGGGTATCTTCTTGCCCCGCGCCGTAGAAACCTTGGATCATGGAGCGATTGTGTCCGCCCGTGATCCACCGATTGGTGGCGCGGAACTGGAATCTGGCCAGAACGGGATTCTGTTGTATTGCCTGGATCGTTTGGCCCAAACGATCGAGATCGACCCCATTGATGACTCCGCTGATGGCTGCCTGTGACATACGTAACCCTCCTTTATGGTGTTGGTTGATGAGGCATTGCCGAAATAAGAGCCGGTCGGCATTCCGGCAGAAAAGCTCCCAGTTCATCCCTGCACCCGTTCGAGCGACATGCGACGGAAGACCTCACCGCAGGGGGGCACAGGAGCTTGGGGCGAGAGGAACGTTCGCCGCACGAATGGAAACGAAAAGGGCTGCCAGCGATTCCACGGCGCCAGGGATAGGATTCGCCCAAGCAGGCAATAGCCGAACGGCAGCCTCACCGTGATTCCGGCCAAGAGCATCCAGTAAATCCATTGCAACGGACCCCAGAGCCCGGCTATCAGCATCTCCAGGTAGCCGATCCGCACTTGTGCGGGAAAGGCGGTATAGTGTCGCGTGAGCCAGATGACATTAACGATCTGAACAGCAGACCACAGCATCGCCAGGAAGATGCCTGCCGGCCAGCCCAAGAGACCGGCCCCGAGCAATCCCCCCGTCAGGAACCGGTACCACCAGCTAAGATCGTGAATCGTCGCCATCACTCTGCTCCTTGTTGCGAATGATTGACCTGCTACGGGATCCCTAAAGCAGCATCGATGCCGAAACAATCACGCGAGTGATGTTATGGAATTTCCAGAGGTTGGAGAGTGAGTGGGCCTCGATGGGGACTGTGAGATTTCATCATTCGTGAAATCTCACGAGAGAATTCGTGAAAGTTCGCAAGTCAATGTGAAGACAGTTGCGACAGAGTGGGAAGGATGACTGCTTCTCCATTTGCCACTGCAGTTTCCATGGAAGGGCGGCCAGATTGGGCCGTTTGTCCAATGATGCGGTAGTAGAGCAAAGGGATCACGAACAGTGTGAGCAACGTCGATGCCCCCACGCCAAAAAGGAGGGATACAGCCAGCCCTTGGAAGATCGGATCGAGAATGATCACGAAGGCGCCCACCATGAGTGCGGCGGCGGTCAAGAGGATCGGTCTTGCACGGATCGCGGTGGCAGTGAGGACCGCTTCCAGCAACGGAACCCCCACACGCTCTTGAAGCTGGATGAAGTCCACAAGCAAAATCGAGTTCCGGACGATGATGCCGGCGAGCGCGATGAAGCCGACTATCGACGGGGCCGTGAAATACGATCCTGTCAGCCAATGGCCCGGCAGAATGCCGATCAGCGTGAGTGGAATCGGAACCATGATGATCAGCGGTGTGAGAAAGGATTGGAACTGCCCGACGATCAGGAGGTAGATCAGCAACATCGCAACGGCAAAGGCGATGCCCATGTCGCGGAACGTCTCATAGGTGATCTGCCATTCTCCGTCCCATTTCATCGTGATTTTCTCTTCCGACCAAGGTTGGGAAGCGAAGTATTGTTCGATGCGATATCCTTCGGCCGTCCGATAGTCTTCCAGTTTCTTCCCGACTCCGAGCACGCCATACACGGGACTCTCCGCCTTCGCTGCGCCTGGTCCTCCGACATCGGCGACCACATAGACCACCGGCTTCTGGTTCTTATGATAAATCGCTCTGTCTTGTACTGT
>NZ_JBLYIG010000461.1:0-2361 GCF_049222245.1 Nitrospira sp. BLG_2
CCCGGAACCGGTCGGACCGCTATTCGGTCCGCGAGCTGCGGGATGTTCTGAACGGTCGTCGGATAATTGGGGCTGATTCCTGCGCCGACTTCCCGGCTCCGCTTGCAGGCCGATTCTTTGGCGGAGCGGTCCCGCATCAACAGGGGCAGCCTGAGATAAGCGCTTTCGGAAATGGCCGACGTCCTGACGTCCCATCTTCCCAATCCCAAGTCCTCCATCAGCCGGTGCGCCGTCGCCCTTCTCGCTCGATTCGTTTGATCCAGGCGATCGCTCCAGTCTTGCAGCAAGCAGGCCCGTAGCTCGTCCATACGGAAAATGGGAAAATCAGTGTAAAACTTGGTTTCGCCAAGACCAAGGAATGGCAATCCCGTCGGGAACCAGTACAAGCCGGGATGGATGAATACCTTCATGAGGGCTGTTTCAATCCAGTTGAAAATCGTGTCGCGAACCGGAGGCTCCGGTACTTGCCGATATTCGGTCTCCATCAACTCCGTGATCGCCGACGAGAAGCTCAGAATGATCCCGCCCGTTCCCGACGTGAGGTTCTTTCCTCTGCCAAGGCTAAAGAATGCCACGTCGCCCATCGTGCCGGCCTGATCCAAGCCCGACTGCGCGCCCATCGCCTGAGCCGCATCTTCGACGACCACGATCCCGTGGTCGCCGCACAACCCCTTGGTCCGGGCCACATCCGCCGTAAGCCCGAACAGATGGGTGGACAGCACACAGAGGACATCATCATCCACGAGGGATTCCAACTCGTCGAACTTGAAATCCAGCGTCTCCGGATCAACATCACACAGGACCACCTCGAGGCCTGCCTTGACGATGGCCGAAGGCACGGAAAAACAGGTGTAGGCCGGAATCACGACTCGCCGCCGCCTACTGCCGGCAGCCAATGCCTTGAGGATGAGCGTCAACGCCGCTTTCCCCGACGAGAGGAGAAACACGGCGTGAGCAGAAAACCGATCTTTTAAATCTTCCTTCAATTGATCCCGATACTTCACGCCGCTGAAAAGCCCGATCGGCGCACGGAGGAGATGTTTCAAAGGAATCGGGGCCGCCGTCGGGGGGAGGGTTCGCTGTATTTTCACGGCAAATACTTCACAATCATGGGTCCGAAAAGGTTCGTCACGGGTATCGGCAGGTATTGCCATATTCGAATGGCCAGCCGGTACTTCGGGTTCTGCGGGTTCAATTTAGGCAACTTAGTCTCTTTGGAGAGCCAGTAGTACCAGTACAGCGGGAGCGGTTTGGCCCCCCACTGTTCCTTGAACCGATATGTCCCGCTGCCTTTCGATGAACGTCCAAAATCGAATATCCGGTATCCTTGCTCGCAGGCGTATCGGAGCACCGATCCATACAGCAACATATTCGGCGCCATCCGTGCATACCGGCGGTCTGACGCCGCCCAGGAAATTTCCAGAATTTGCCGAAACCCGTAGAGAAATCCGGCAGCCAGAACCTTATTCTCACGATAGACACAACATAACCGAGTATCCTTCTGGAACCTGCTCAATATTTCATTGAAGAACTCTTTTCCATACACCGGAGTGCCCAAATCCCTCATGGTTCGGGAAAACATTTCGTAGAAGTCATCAAGAAGTTCCACACCACCCGTGCGCACATGCATCCCTTCTTTTTCTCCCCGGCGAACCTGGGAGCGAAGCTTCGGTGGAAAGTTCTTCATAAGATCGTCGAACCGCTGGGGAAGATCCAGCCGCATCGAGACCTTGTCATCCCTCAGCGCCCATGACATATCGGTCGGCTTGGTGTGGCGCAATTCGATATGGCCCGCCATCAATCGGCGCGCACAGGCTGTTGCGTGACTGAGCAAGGCCTCTTTCGCCTCTAACGTGTCCGCCAATAATCCGCCATAATTGAGATAGGGAAGCGAAACGAGAAACCGGCCGAACATCCTGCTGTTAAGATAGACCAAAGGAAGCACACCTCTCACCGCTCCCTGTGAATCCTTTGCCAAATAATAATAGACAGGGTGTCCGAAGGCGGCCGTGATGACGTGACGCCACCCTATCAGGTGATAGCCGGCCGCATGGGGATGCGAATTGACATAGCTGTCCCACAGCACATCACCGGCACTATCTTCGATCTGCTCGACGGAGATGGATTCCATAGGAAGACAAGTTGAGCGGGGCGGGAACCTATCGGTCAAACCTCTCCTGCAACGCCACCGAACAAGTTCGCCAACTTGCCGGTCAGTTCCCGATATCCAAATTGAGCGGTATCGGACGATGAGGGAGGACGGACTATTTGCCGACGGGATACCAGGGCCATGAGAGTTTCTTTAAGCGATTCCACGTGATCCGGACAGCATAGCCCCAAGTTGTTGCGCGTCACCAAATG
>NZ_JBLYIG010000462.1:0-2529 GCF_049222245.1 Nitrospira sp. BLG_2
GAGGAACGATCGGTCGGACTTGCAGATTTGAGCCGTGTGTCTTGGTCGTGATTATTCTGGGGTGCGAGCCGATCGGGATCAGGGGTGGATGAAGCGGGAGGACTCTGGTGCTCGCTCAGGCCTTCAGCTTGTGAGACTGGCGTAAGGCTGAACTCACTCTGATTGGGCGGCGGTTCCGGGACCGGTTGCCGTAGGTCGCAGTTTTCAGCAGAACTGTCCGAACCTTTCTGGCCGACACCAGGCCGACAGTTCGCTCGGTCTTCGGAGGTGGGTGGCCATACAGGCAGGGTCGATGCACACCAGATCAGCGCGACGATGAACAAAGACCAACGAAGCAGCCGGCGCCTTAAGATTGTTCGATCGCTGGGCGGCACTAGGACGAGTCCAGGATAGCCTTTCTTGGCCATGCCTTCTCCCGAAGGAATCCTCAGTCGGAGTATATCAGTGTGTCAGAAAGCCGTCTTGCGCTCTGGATCTCCAACACTGCCGTAGCGTGGAAATCCACAAAGTTCGAGAATGTTAAAGACGGGGGTCCTAAACAACCTCCGTCCTTCGCTTGTATTGTACTGCCCCCCTCCATTATAGATAGCCTCTGTTCTCCACAACTTCAAGTTCCTATATCCTATATAGTGAGTCAAGAGCGATACAGGGTCAGTGTTGAGACGAAAGCGAGCGAACCATGTCATCAACTGAAAACACCTTCGCTATCGTGGATATCAACGGTCCCTTTCGTGAGCCTCGCGAGCAAGTCTTCTCCTACGACTATTCGATTCAACGGTCCACCTGGGCGACACCGCATGGCGTACGGGTGAAGGTCTCAATACCGGATGAGCTGGAAGTATTTAAGCGGCGTCTCGTTGGGATGGTTGTCGGTTCACCGGGACAGCAATTGATGATGAACAACATCGTCTCCAGAACGATTGCCGACCGGAAGATGCGGGTGGCCGAAAGAGAGGGGATGCTGACGGAACGACGTGATACGATGTTGGCGCCATTCATAGGGCCGTTGGCCCATCTCTTTCCGAAGTTGGAGGCGTTATTTGAAGCGGATCAATCGGCTATCCGGGAAGAAGTAAGGAGGCGTGCGCGCATCTGACTTTCCGCGGAAAAGGTGAAGGCCGATCCGTCAAAAGATTCTCTTGTAATGTTTCGAATGGATACCTGATTCATCTGCGAACCCCAGCGATCCCTTGTCCGGGCTGCCGGTATCGTTCAAGTCGATACGGTAGTGGCCGCGCACGTGCTCCATGGCCACCTCGAACGGAACGGCATTCGGATAGAGCGTTCCGGGCGCATGGGCTCCTTGCGCCAGCGTACGGATGGTATCCGCTTCCGCGTATTGCTTGTCTGAAACGATGAAGATGTCGGCGACGGCATGATCGCCGAGTTTGTGGCCGGGTGTGGTTGAAGGAAGCTGTTCACTGAGTGTGCCGTCCAAGCGTGCTTGTTTGAGGCGTTTCAAGAGGGCGACGATTTGACTATCCGTCGCTTGAGACGGGACGACCAAACCGAGGGTGCTCATATCAAGGATGGTCGTTTCTACTTTGAACATAACAGGCGCGGCTTCCGGATCCTCGATAACCGAAACATTGGGGCCTTCGGTGCCGGTCGCCTGTTTGTTCCTCGAACTGGGGACGATCAGGGCAACGAACAACCAGAGTCCAAGGAGGATGCCAAATACGACGAGCAGCGGATGGGCTCCGGCACGTTTACCGTCTTCATAAGGCTCTTGGTTCTTCGTCATGGAGCGCAATCTCCAACAGGCGGTGCGGAATCTGGACGGGGTCTCTGTAACCGTCGCTTGGCTTCGTCCCACAACTCGTTCATTTCAGCCAGTGTCCTGTCTTTTAACGACCGGCCCTTCTTCATGGCTTGTGCCTCCACCAGGTGAAACCGATCGATGAAACGGCTCGTGGCACGGCGCAGCGCCTCTTCAGGATTGGCCTTTAGAAATCGAGAGAGGTTGACCAGTGAGAACAGAAGATCACCCAACTCATTCTCGATCTCCTCACCGGCATAAAGTCGATCGGACTCCGATTCCGTTCTTGTCGAGCTTAGCGTCAGCGCCTCGCGCAGTTCACCGATCTCTTCAGCAACTTTTACGAAGACCTGTTCCAGGCCGGCCTCACTCTGTGGCCAATCGAAGCCGACTCGGGATGCCCGTGCCTGAATCTGATATGCCCGCAGCAATGCCGGCAAGATCTTCGGCACTCCGTCAAGGGCTGATTGTGTGTTTCCGGCGGCGACACGCTCCGCGCGTTTAATATCCTCCCATTGAGCCAAAACCTGCTCACTATTCGACGCCTGTCCAGCTGGGTCGCCGGTACGGAACACGTGAGGGTGTCTACGGATCAGCTTGGTGGCGAGTGTCTCGATCACGTCCTCAACCGTAAACGAGCCGGCCTCAGCGGCGATCTGGCTGTGAAAGAGGACTTGTAAGAGCACGTCCCCGAGTTCTTCACGAAGCTTTTGCTTGTCACGCTGATCGATGGTCTCGATGACTTCGTACGCTTCTTCGAGAAGGTAGGG
>NZ_JBLYIG010000463.1:0-3267 GCF_049222245.1 Nitrospira sp. BLG_2
GTCTTGCCGGTAAACACCTTGCGCCCATACTTCGGCGTATTGACGATCAAGGCGGTGTCGCCGTGGTTCCAGAACCCCGGCTCTTCGCCATAATAGTAGTTCCGGTATTTGATTTCCTTTCCATGGACATTGGGATCCAGACTGAGCCGCCAGGGATCTTCCGAGAGATGCACGCCGGACCCGACGCCCGACCAGGGCGTGGCGTTCCAAATGCCCACTTTGTAATTGCCGGACCAGGTATGGCAGCCGGTGCCGAATTTGCCGATATTGCCGGTCAAGGTCAGGACGAGGGCCGCGGCGCGGCCCATTTCCGTCATATGGAAATAGTGGCAGACGCCTTCGCCGTTGTGGATCGCGGCGGGCTTGATCGTGCCGGAGTCGCGCGCCCAGCGAACCAGGAGATCCTTGGGCGAGCGGGTGATCTGATGCACCGTATCCAGATCGTAGTCTTGGAGGTGGATCTGATACATCTGGTAAATCGGCAGCGCGTCGATTTCGCGGCCGTTCAGCAACTTGACCCGATACGAGCCCGTCAAGGCCGGATCAATCCCGCTCTTCTCGAAATGCCAGCCGACCTGCTCCCGATGGAGCGGCACCGCCTGTTTCTTGGCCAGGTCCCACACCATGAAGCCCCCGAGCCGCTCGATGTACTCCGGCTTCAACGATTGGATCCGGCCCGAGTAGCTGTGCGAGAAGTCCGGGAACTTGTAGTTCGGGACCACATCCCGCGGGTCCAAATACTGGAGGGTATCGGTGCGCACGAGCAGGGGCATATCCGTAAACTGCTTGAGATAGTCGATATCCTGCATGTTCTCATCGAGAATGATCTTGCAGGCCCCGAGGAAAATGGACGCATCCGATTGCGGCCGCAGGGGAATCCAGTAGTCGGCGCGGGACGCCGTGGGATTGTACTCCGGCGTGATGACCACGAGACGGGCCCCGCGCTCGATCGACTCGAGCTTCCAGTGCGCTTCCGGCATCTTATTTTCCACGAAGTTCTTGCCCCAGCTCGTATTCAGCTTGGAAAACCGCATATCGCTCAAATCGGTATCGCAGTTCTGCGTGCCGTTCCACCAGGGCTGGGAGGGATCCTGGTCGCCGTGCCAGGTGTAATTGTTCCAGTAGCGCCCTCCTTGCGCCTGGTCCGGATTGACCTTGCGGATCCAACTGTCCAGGATCGGCAGGACGCTGTTGTTGAACCGCGTATTGGAGTGCTTGCCCAGGAAGCCGAGAATGGGCATGCCGGCGCGGTGCTTGAAACAGCGCACGCCCGCGCCCTTCATCATCTCGATCATTTCCGGGGCGTACCCCTGCTCGCGCAGCCGCCGGGCCCCCGCCTCGCCACTGTACCGCGTCGCAATGACGATCATCGCCTTGGCCGCATAGGTAAACGCCGTATCCCACGACACGCGCACCATATCGTCCAAGAAGCGGCTGTCGAACTTGTACTTGCGCTTGGTCTCCGGCGTCAGCTCCGGCGAGCCGTCGTCCATCCACTGTTTCCACCCCTTCCGCATCAACGGCCCCTTCAACCGATACGGGCCATAGACCCGCCGATGGAACGTGAAGCCTTTCAAGCACATCCGGGGATTGTGCGCAAACGTGCCCCGGTTCCCGTACAAGTCTTCATAGGTTTGGTGGTCGTAGTTCTGTTCCACCCGCATGACCACGCCGTTGCGCACAAAGGCCCGGATCCGGCAGGCATGCGTGTCGTTGGGGGAGCACACCCACGTGAAGGACGAATCGTACCGGTATTGGTCATGATAGACCCGCTCCCACGAGCGGTCCGGATAGTCCCCCAACGGATTGCCGACTTCGATCACCGGCTGGAGCGCCGTCAACGCCAGCACCTGGTCCGCCACGGCGGCGGCGGCGATCGTCCCGGCTGAGGTTTTCAAAAATTGCCGACGTGACAAAAACATGTGGACACCTCCTCAACGGTTATGAACTTGACCGAGCCCGGTTCCCCTGTGCCGGTTTCATATTGGCCGGATGTGTACCAGCATTACCCTGCTTTCCACTAGTCGTAATCATGAGAGGAGAGAGAATACTGCTCTGGCTCAACACCAACCTAGCTGTGAAAAAACTATGCGGCATACATCAATTCCTCACACATAGATTCGGTGAAGAACTCTCCGCAATATTCAAGCCAGGCTTGACGATCAAAACTTTTCCTGCCATTTCTCCTAAGTACATGAAATAAAATGTGCATAAGAGCATTTCGTGTTGGGTGCTTGGTCCAGTCGTTTGCAACTTATGAGTAGATACAGTAGCAAGTTTTATATGTGAACCTACATATGGCAATGCTTATATTTAATAAACACTAAATATCAATGGTTTATTTACACACTTTTTCTATCTTGGGCATGCGTTACGTATGTGTAACAATTTAAGGTTTGGTAACTCATTTCTTGTTTGAACAACACCAGAGTCTTGGCTTGACAGTATCCTAAGAGGTCAGTACACTTCGCGCCTCAACCTCGCGAGCGGGAATAGCTCAGTGGTAGAGCATCGCCTTGCCAAGGCGAGGGTCGAGGGTTCAAATCCCTTTTCCCGCTCCAATTCCTTCGCACGTCAGAGCTGACGCGATTAGGCATCATTGCGATACCAACACTGAGTTCCGTCTGAACCGTCGTGCGTCTGCAGGCTATGCCAGCTGGCAGTGGTTTCGCGGCTACGGCGCATAGCTTTAGATAGCATCACGACCGCTCCGATTATCACGCTGTGGCAGAGTCCGAGGCGACGTGGTGGGAGAAAGAGATGTGTTGTGGAGTGTGCCGGAGGTTGGGCCCATGCTCACGACGATGTCTTGGCCAATCTTCCCAAGCTGGGTACATTGACCCGCAAGAAAGTGACGGCCTTTGCGGACGTCCCACCGTTTCCCCGGGACAACGAGACCCTCAAAAGACCAATGGACGATCTGGGGTGGGCGGACTCACGTGCAGGCAACACTTTATATGGCTGGGCTCGTGGCGACCCGGAAGAATCTGGTGATTCGCATCTTCTATCAGCGACTCTGTCAGGCGGATCAGGCGAAGAAGCTGCGTTGAAGCATTGTGTGGGCGATAGCAGACTGTCAGGCAACGACAAGCACGTTAAGTACTGCCGCCATCTCAGACCGACGGGATTATACGGCTCAATCCGGCGTTGGAGCCCGATTGACTCCGCAACGCTGAGGAGAATCCGAGGTGATCACAAATTGTGATCACCTGGCATTCATCCAGATGGGTAGGCATATCGCAGCCAATCGAACCATTCTCAAGCGCC
>NZ_JBLYIG010000464.1:0-2602 GCF_049222245.1 Nitrospira sp. BLG_2
GCGCACTCATGAACGAGTTTCCACGCGCGGAACAGTGCTATCGGGAGGTGCTCCAGATCCAGCGAACCGAGCGCAATCTCACCGCCGTGGCTCATACCCTCGTCAACCTCGGCAACCTGCATATCGCATCCGACTATCCGGAGAAAGCCCGCCCCTACTACCTCGAGGCCATGGATCTTCTGCGCCAGTTACAAGACAACCGCGGGCTCGGCATTCTCTACAACAACCTCGCACTGCAAGAAGCGCGTGGCGGCCAGTGGAATCAGGCTGTGGCTTCCTTTACACAAGCTCTGGATCATCACCGAACGGTCGGCAACGAAGAAGGGCTCGCCGTCACCTATAGCCAACTCGGCAAATGTTACCTCGATCAAGGAGACCTCACGAGAGCCGAACGCTGCTTGAACAACGCCTCGGAACACTACATCAAACTCGGGAACGAACCGGCTGAGGCTGCGGTGCTTCGTCTTCTCTCGCAGGTTTACGAGACTCGCCAGGATGTCGTCTCTGCTCTGCGATGCCTCGTGCGTGTGGTGACGCTCGACGAACGCTATGCCTTGCCGGAGCTTCAAGCCGACTCCGCCCGTCTTTCCAGTCTCGGTCCCTCCAGACAGTCCTTTTCGACCTAGTACTCCATCCGCTTCTGGACAGAATGCGATCCTCTGCTAACTTTGAAGCAGCACACCTGAACGCCTGTTGATCAAGTTTCACCTCACACAAACCGACAGGATACTGACGTGGAGACAGTATGACTTCGTTCACTCGGCGATTCAGTGCCCTGGTGGTCGGAACAATGATGACGGCGTCCTTCGTCCACGCCGAAAACGTCTCTCCCTCGATCACGGTCGGCACTCAGGAAGTCGGCCTCACCGCCGGCTATTTGTTCGGCCACCGGTTGACCGATCTACACACGACCAAACAACACGGACCGGCGTTGATGCCGTCATGGATGATGACCCTGACTGATCCCATCGGTGACAGTTGGTACCGTGGCCAGATTTCTCTTGGAGCGGAGATGGTCTATCTCCAGTTCCGAGAACCTTTGGTCACGCATGGCATCGGATTTACCCCTAGAATCAAATACACCTTCGTGGCCTTGGGCCGTATCCGCCCATACCTGGAATTCGCCGGCGGGCCATTCTGGACGGATCTTGGCGGACAGATTCCCGAAGAGGCCAATGAATTCAACTTCGTGTTGACGGGAGGGGTGGGCATATCGTGGTTTCTCACTCCGCAATTCGCCTTCAATGCCGGCTATCGTTTCCATCATATTTCCAACGCCGGCACAGCCTTCCCGAATCTGGGGCTGAATGCGAGCTTGCCTTTCGCAGGGTTTTCATTCTTTTTCTGAGGAGACGGCGATCATGACTATGAGCATATTGCGATGGTCGGTCCTGAGCTTAGCAGGGTTCGCGCTGTGCAGCCTAACGGGTTGCACCAGATGGATCGACGTCAAACCACCCTCAACCGACCCCAAAGAGATCATTACGCACTCGCTCCCCAATGATGAACGGGTCCCGCTGGTGACGAATTCGTTTCACCTCTCAAGAAACGGGGCATCGCAATATCCCTCTGCCGATTTAGAGCGACGGATCTTAAGCAGCGTCCAAGAAACCAGCTTGTTTTCGGCATTGCTGCCGCTGGGAGAAACGTCCGATTCACTTGGAGAGAAGGTCGTCTCCGCTCGCATCACCGTCGACGAAACCATCGAGCCCCATTCCTGGCTCTCGGCGTTCAAAGGCATCCTCATCGGAGGATCCATGTTTCTTCTCTCGCCCTTCATCGATCTGGAATATGGATACGCCGCGACGGTCGCCCTTGAGCTCGAGCGCTGGGACGGCCAGGTCACACGCTACGAAGCCCGTTCCTCCGGTTCGGCGCATTACAAATTGTTCGGCGCCACGCCGGTCATGATCGACGAGCTCAAGGGACATGTGACGGAAGCTTGTCTCACCGACCTGACGGGGCAACTTGTTCGCGACACCAAGCTCTATATGGCCAGCAGCGCACCGCTCCCGGACACCGGCATTCGCACGGTGACCGTGAAAGCCAAAAGACCCGCGGCCACACAGCCTACCCGTTCTCTTATTCCGGTTGCGACAGCCACGACACCTTAGGAACACGGAGTCCCTCCAACCAACATTCTCATCTGGCCGATCCTGCCGTTCCAGTGGTATAGTACCGATCGAGCACTGGAACCATGATCGATGGACATTGACACTTTTCGTCAGATGGTCGTCAAGAATCCCAAGGGATTCCTCGGCCGCTATGGACTCGGCAATAAGATTCTTCAGGAAAACGGCAGCCTCGAAGAAGCTGTCGAGCATCTTACTGTCGCCACACAATTGGACCCGACTCATGCAGCTTCACATCTGGCGTTGGGACGCGCCTTGATCCGGCTAGGCAGGAACGTCGACGCCAAGTCTATTCTTACGGCGGGTATCGAGGCGGTACTTTCCGGAAGATCCAACGGCGGCAAGGACTTGGTGCCTGAGATGCAGGAGCTGCTGCGCTCGCTATGATGCACGAACTTCTACCCTATAAAGGAGTCTCTCCGTGAACCTCGACGATGCCAGGAAACGAATTGAAGCAGCCGTCACGCAAT
>NZ_JBLYIG010000465.1:0-2389 GCF_049222245.1 Nitrospira sp. BLG_2
AATACTTCTCGAAGAACCACATCATCATCGACTTGTCCAACGGTTTGGCTTGGGCATTTTCGCGATAAGAAGGGGTGTTGAAATCATATCCCGCCACAGGGTAAATGAGCGCCTGATGGACGGGGAGCACTTCCCCTCGCGCCCGCGCCATCAGGCACACGGCCGCCGCCAAATTGCCGCCGGCGCTCTCCCCGGCCACGGCAACCATTGAAGGATCTCCACCGAAACCGTCGGCGTTGCGCAACACCCACTGATAGGCGGCATAGGCGTCCTCATGGGCCGCGGGAAATTTGTGCTCCGGAGCTTTACGGTATTCCACGGACACCACGATGGCATCGGCAGCTTTCGCGAGCGCCCTGGCCGAAGAATCGTATGTATCGATCGTCGCAATCACCCACCCTCCTCCGTGAAAATACACGATCACAGGAAACGGACCGTGGCCTTGAGGAGTATAGATGCGGATCGGGATATCACCCCCCGCACCGGGAATCGTTCGGTTCTCCGTCTTTCCGATCGACAGAGGAACAGTGCTTTTCTTTCGCTCCTGCAGCAATGCCGTCACGGCATCGGCTGGTGTGGGTTGCGCTCGTGCTTCCTCGGCGGAGAGCGAAATAATAGGCTTGGGTTTCAAGTCTTCAAACTCCGTCAGCACCGCAGCCATGTCCTTATCCGCCCGTGCCTTCGTGGCGGTCATCTCCTGTTTCACTTCTTTGGAAGGCGGAGTGTCAGCTTTCCTGTGTCCGCCCCCGTAGGTTTCTGTCAGTGCCGTTTGGCAACCCGTAAGCATTTGAAACCCCAAGAGGATCGCCGCACAGAGAACTGCTTTCACGATACTTTGCTGCACGAACATGTCGCTTCCCTTTCTCTTCTTTAGTCTCCCGCGGTTCCGGCTATTACCAGAACTCTTCATTCGTTCGATTTCGCACCGGTCGCATACCGCTTCCATGACCGTTCGCACTTCGACCGTTCGCGATTCCACGTCGGCAGAGCGAGATCAGAGCCGCCCCGGCGACAGCCGCGACTGCCCCTGTCATCATCGGATGGAGGGACGCCTGTGTATAAAGACTGGATTCCGCAACATAGGGAGCCCGGCCACTGCGCTCTTGCAACCCTGTCGCCGGACCGTAGAGTCCGTGATCCAGCCGATCTTGCTCCGCCTGATCGCGCTGTTGTGCAGTGAACATCGTATATTTCATAACCTTGTCCATCAGCCTCGGCGCCAGATTTCCCAGCATCGACACCACTTTCGCCCCACCTCCGACGAAGACATCCCGCACCGGATGATCCGCGCAATGAAGAATCGTCTCGGCAACCACTTCCGGCGCGTAATAAACGGGAGACGCATTTTGCGGTTCATTGGGCAAATAGTTCTTCGCGTGCTGGGCGTATGGGGTATCGACGGAACCGGGCTTCACCAGCGTGACGGAGATGGGCAGGCGATCGTGCTCCACTTCCATGCGCAACGCGTCGGTATAGGCTTTGACCGCATGTTTACTGGCACAGTAGATTCCCTGGAGTGGAATGGCGCGATCGGAAAGAATGCTGCCGATATTAATCAGCGCTCCGCCTTCTTTACGAAGATGTTCGACCGCAATACGTGAGCCGGTGACCACTCCCCAGAAGTTCGTCTCAAATAACCGGCGCTGATCTTCCAGAGATACATCGACAACACGTCCATAAATCGAGATGCCCGCACAATTGATCCACGTATCGATCCTTCCAAAACGGTCGATTGCTTGATCTCTCACGCGCCGAACCACGGCTTCATCGGCCACATCTCCCGCTACGAAATCGGCGACGCCGCCATTCGACCTTTGGCCGTTGATTTCCCGAATGACCTGTTGAAGCGCTTGCTCATTTCTGGCGGTCAGCATTAACCGGGCGCCGCGCCTAGCGGCCATGCGAGCCGTCACAAGACCGATGCCGCTGGAAGCGCCGGTGACCACGATGACCTGTTCATTAAGAGGTTTTAGTCGGATGTTCATCGCTCTACATTCGATTGCCGTAGGAAAGCGTTACGATGCTGCCCTTGTGACAACATCATCTTTCTTTTTACCGTCTATAAAAATAGTTGACGACTAGAAGATTCCCGAGAAATGGGAATTATGAGAAGAGTTCGCTGATGAAACTAGGCATACTCTTATTAGGGTACTACCGAGTATTAAATTAAGAAACCGAATGGCTCTGCTTCGAAGAAGGATTTGTTTAGGTTGGATTATTAAACCGTTTCGCGGCATCGCCTGCTTTAAAGCTCGAGCTTTGACAGGACGGCTTCCGCCGCTTTTCGTCCCGAGACCATCGAGCCGTTAATCGTGGCATTTTATCGATGCTCGCCACAGATGAAGAGACCGCCGCGTAGACGAACCGTATCAGGGATTTTGTCAATCAT